>DATFZA010000131.1:0-10675 GCA_035314765.1 Bryobacteraceae bacterium | reverse complement strand
CTTGAATTACGCCAATGCGCTGGAGCTAGGCTTGAAGTTAATGGAGACCTGCTATGTGCTGGCGGAGCGCTTCTCCGCCGCCGATTTGCTGCATGGTCCACGAACGCTGAACAAGATCACACGGACCATGTAAGAGGATTATTTGCAACTTACTTATCTCGATTGGGGCGTTGTCGCATTATATTTTCTGTTCAACGCGGCCATTGGGTTCTACTACAAATCGCGCGCCGGCAAGGATGTCAATGAGTTCTTTCTGTCTGGCCGCAACGTCCCCTGGTGGCTGGCCTGCACTTCGATGGTCGCGACCACTTTTGCCGCCGACACTCCGCTCGCTGTGACTGGAATGGTGGCGCGCGGCGGCGTGGCCGGCAACTGGCTGTGGTGGAGCTTCGTCGCCAGCGGAATGTTGACGGTATTCTTTTACGCCCGGCTGTGGCGCCGCTGCGGCGTCATGACCGACATCGAGTTCACCGAGATTCGTTACGCCGGCAAGCCGGCGGCATTCTTACGCGGCTTTCGCGCGCTCTATTTGGGCCTTCCGATTAACTGCATCATTCTCGGCTGGGTGAATCTGGCCATGGTCAAAATCCTGACGCTGGTGCTCGGCGTAACGCGCATTGAGGCGCTGATCATCGTGCTCGGCTTGATTGCCGGGACATCGCTCATATCGACCATGTCCGGCCTCTGGGGCGTTTTGGTGACCGATCTCTTTCAGTTCTTCGTGAAGATGGCGATGGTCACCGTGCTCGCCGTGTTCGCCGTGGAAGCGGTTGGCGGGCTCGATGCGATGAAGACCAAGCTGCTGGCCTTGGACCAGGTGCGCGGACTAACGACCGGAGGTCATGGATCGGTGCTGAGCTTCGTCCCGGACCTGAACTCTGCCTGGATGCCGATGATCACGTTCTGCGTCTACATTTCCGTCAATTGGTGGGCCACCTGGTATCCCGGCGCAGAGCCGGGCGGCGGCGGTTACGTGGCCCAGCGCATGTTCTGCGCTAAGGACGAGCGGCATTCTCTGCTCGCCACTCTCTGGTTCAACATCGCTCATTTCGCGTTGCGCCCGTGGCCGTGGATTCTGGTCGCGTTGGCGTCGCTGATCCTATTTCCAGGCTTGGAAGATCCGGAAACTGGCTACGTCCGGGTGATGATCGCCTATCTTCCGGCTTCTTTACGCGGCCTGATGGTGGCGGCTTTCGCGGCGGCTTACATGTCCACCATTGCCACGCAACTCAACTGGGGGGCCAGCTACATCGTGAACGATTTCTACCGCCGCTTTGTGAAGAAGCAGGCCGACGACCGGCACTACGTGCACGTGTCTCAATGGACTACGGTTCTCATAACGATTCTGTCCGCGGTAATCACCTTTTACATGACTTCGATTGGCGGGGCGTGGAAGCTTTTGCTGGTGACTGGCGCCGGCACAGGTCTGGTGCTGCTGCTGCGGTGGTTCTGGTGGCGCATCAATGCCTGGAGCGAGATTTCCGCTATGATCTCCGCTTTTGCCGTTTCGCTTACGCTGCAACTCGGCTGGGGGTTCGATAGCGACAAGCCGGTGGATTTCGCGTACATCATGCTGATCACCGTAGCAATCACCACTGTCGTGTGGCTCGCGGTCACGTTTCTCACCAAGCCGGAATCGAAAGACGTGCTGGTGAGTTTTTACCGGCGCGCGCGCCCAGGAGTCGCGGGTTGGGGACCGATCGCCCGCTTGGCGCCGGAAGTTCCAGTTACTCATATGGGCTTTTATAACTTGCTCGATTGGATCAGCGGCTGTGTTTTGATTTACGGCGTTCTGTTTGGGATTGGCAAGCTGTTGCTGGGCGCTCCCTCGACCGGAGTGATTTTGCTGGTTGCGGGCGCGGCGGGCGGGGCGGTCATTTACTGGGATCTTTCGCGCCGGGGCTGGAGTTCGGTGGTGGAATGATGAGGAATACTATTCAGAAAGTCATTCGTGTGGCGCGCAGCTTTCATGCCGGGCGCTCGGGGGACACCGCTGCGATAGTTTCGGGCGAAGGAATTCGGACTCGAGCCCGCAGTGTCCCCGTCCGCGTGGCGGGGTCTGTGGTCCGGGCTGCTTGGTCCACCGTTCGTGTGGCGGGGTTTGTGGTCCGGGCTGCTTGGTCCACCGTCCGGGTTGCGGGGTCCGCTGTGCGCGTTAAACAGCACAGGCTGAAGCCTGTGCCACTTACTAAGTACTTGGCACTGCGTGGCACAGGCTTTAGCCTGTGCTGTTTTGCCGCTCTATTAACTGGCGCCACGGCCGCGGCCAGTCCCAACCTCATGCCTTGGCCGTCCACGCTTGTCCAGGGTGAAGGGGCCTTGGCGATCAACGCGGGTTTCGCCGTCGACGCCAGAGACTGCGCCGATGCCCGCGTCCACCAGGCGATTGAACGCCTGACTACGCGCCTGATTCGCCAGACCGGTCTGGCCATTGGCGTCCAAGCGGCCGGCAACTCCGCATTCATCGTCGAATGCGGTCCTGGGCCCGATCAGCCATCCCTGAAAGACGACGAGTCCTACCGGCTGGACGTCACACCGCAACGCGCGCGTCTCACCGCTCCGGCGCCGGCCGGGGCTCTGCACGGCCTTGAAACATTCGCGCAATTGGTTGTCGCGGGCGATGCCGGCTTTGAAGCCGCCGCGGTTCACATCGAAGACCGTCCGCGCTTCCCCTGGCGCGGTCTCATGCTGGACGTGTCGCGCCACTGGATGCCCGTGCCTGTGATCAAGCGCAATCTGGATGGCATGGCGGCGGTAAAGATGAACGTGTTCCACTGGCACCTCACCGACGACCAAGGCTTTCGCGTTGAGAGCAAAGTGTTTCCGCGGCTGCACCAGTTCGGCTCCGATGGCCACTACTACACGCAAGCGGAAGTTCATCAAGTCCTCGAATACGCGCGCCAACGCGGCATCCGCGTCATCCCTGAATTCGACATGCCCGGCCACACCACCAGTTGGTTTGCCGGCATGCCGGAACTCGCCACCTTGCCGGGCACGTACCAGATAGAACGCTCGTGGGGAGTTTTCGCGCCGGCCTTGGATCCCACCCGCGAAAGCACCTATGTGTTTCTGGACGCCTTTATCGGCGAGATGGCCGCCCTTTTCCCCGATCCGTTTTTTCACATAGGCGGCGACGAAGTGGATGATACCCAATGGAAAAATTCCACTAGCGTGCAAGCCTTCTCCCGGGAGCACGGCATCCGCGACAGCCTCGAGTTGCACGCCTATTTCAATCAACGCCTAGCCGCGCTGGTCAAGAAACACGGAAAAATCATGATCGGCTGGGACGAGGTGCTCCGGCCCGGCTTGTCAAGAGACACCGTCATACAGTCCTGGCGCGGGCAGGAGTCTTTAGCCGAGGCCGCTCGACAAGGTTACCGCAGTGTGCTGTCCTTCGGCTACTACTTGGACTATCTCAAGCCCGCCAGCTTTCACTACGCCAACGATCCCCTCAGCGGCGAGGCAGGGCGATTGACGGCAGAACAGGCTTCGCGCATCCTTGGTGGAGAAGCGTGTATGTGGACCGAATACATGAATTTTGAAACCGTCGACTCGCGCATCTGGCCGCGCACCGCAGCCATCGCGGAACGGCTCTGGTCTCCGGGCGAAATCACCAATCCGGACTCCATGTACACTCGGCTCCAGGCGGTAAGCGCGGTTCTCGATCGTATTGGCCTGCGCCATCGCTCCAATGAAGATCCCATGCTGAACGTAATCGCCGCCGGCCGCCCCGCTGAGCCGCTGCGCGTTCTCGCCGATGCAGTGGAAGCGTTGGGAATCGCGGGCCGCCGCGATGTCCGCCATTACACCAGTCTCGTGCCGCTCAATCGCCTGGTGGACGCATCGCACCCCGAGAGCGAGCAGATTCGCGAACTGGAACAGGCTGCGATTCATGGCGAGTACCCCGAGCTGAAAGCCGCTTTCACCCAATGGACTGCCAACCGGGCGCTGGTGGCGCCGCTCGCGAGCAACGACTTCCTGGTAAGGGAACTGCTGCCGCTTTCCGCCGACCTTTCCACAATCGGTTCCATCGGCCTGTCGGCGTTGAAGTACCTGGAACAGGATCTGGCCGCTCCCGAAAAATGGATTGCCGACCAGCGAAAAACGCTATCTGGAATCGATACCGCCAAGCTCGAAGTGACGCCCGCCGCAATCCGGCCAGTGCAGCGCCTGCTGGATGTTTTGGAGCGCAAATCGGCTCAGCCGAACGCCGGCGGCGGCGGTTCCAATGGCGATGCAAAGCCATGAAAAATATGTACGTTCGATGTGTAATGAACCTCTCCGTAACAGGAGTGCAACCGTTTTGAACTGGACATTGCCTAAGAACAGGTCCAGCATTGGACACATTCGCGGAGAGAGTTAGGCGAAATTTAGACAGAAACATGAGGAGTCTCCATGAAATCAGATAACTCGAGATCACAGTACCCGATTCGAACCAAAGCCATCCTGGCTCTGTTGCTAACCTTTTTCGCCTTGCTGGCGCCGCGCGTAGCCTGGTCGCAGCAGGTGAACGCCGCCATCACCGGCAAAGTGACTGATGCCAGTGGCGCCGCGATTCCCGACGCTAAGGTGACCGCCACCGACCTCGATCGTGGCACCATCCTGACCACGGTCTCTAACGCACTGGGCGTTTACGATCTGCCGGAGGTCCCGGTCGGCAATTACAGCGTCCGGGTGGAGAAGCAAGGCTTCCAGCCCGCGCAGCAGTCCAAGGTAACCCTGGTCCTGAATCAGATTGCCCGAATCGACTTTCCCCTCACTATCGGTACCGTGGCCACGACGCTCGAAGTCACGAGCGCCAATCCGATTCTGCAGACCGAGACGACCGAGGTGAGCACGGTACTCGAAGCCCACGCGATCGCCGCTCTGCCGCTGGCTACGCGCAACTATAACCAATTGGCGCTGCTGATCCCCGGCTCCGTCACCACCAGCCCGGCCTCGTTCGACACCGGCCAGTCCACCTTTAACTCCGGCCGCCCTTACATTAACGGCAACCGCGAGCAGGCCAATTACTACTTGCTCGATGGCATGGACAACAACGAGTTCGTCGACAACAACGTTGCCTACTCGCCCAGCGTGGACGCCATTCAAGAGTTCAACGTGGTCACCAACAATCCCGACGCGTCATTTGGACAGTTTCTGGGCGGCGTGATCAGCGTCAGCTTGAAATCCGGCACCAATCAGTACCATGGCAACCTGTTCGAGTTCGTGCGCAACGACTTCTTCAACGCCAACGAGTGGTCGCGCAATTTCAGCACCGATCCGACCGTGAATAGCGCGCCGGCCAAGCTGCGCTGGAATGAGTTCGGCGGAACCTTCGGCGGCCCGATCAAGAAGAACAAGTTATTCTTCTTTGTCGACTACCAAGGCTCCCGCTTTGACAATCCGCCCACCACAACGACTATTACCACGCTGACCAGCCAGGAGCGGACCGGCAACCTTTCCGACATTCCTGGCATCAAGCTGAACTATCCCGGCACGACCGTTGCCATGCCCGCGAATTTGGCGAATGCCGCCATCTGTGGACCGGGTCAGACCATGGGCGTCAACCCCTGCATCACGCGCCTCAGCCCGACCGCGCTCAAGATCATCGGAGTGCTGCCAACCGCGAACCTGCCCGGCACGAACAATGGAACTCTGAACAATCTCACCAATACGAGCGGCAGCTACATCAATGGGGACCAGGGTGACGCCAAAGTCGACTGGAACGCCACCGAGAAAGACCACCTGTTCGCCCGCTACAGCCAGCAGTACAGCACCAATCCGACCACCAACAGTCAGGCATTGCTGTACAACAGCAGCGGCAATAACAATTTCCCGCTCTGGAACGGAGTGATCGGATACACTCGCACGATTACGCCGACCATCGTGAATGAGGCGCGTTTCGGCGTCAATTACTACCCCGCCGAAGGCAACGTGCAAGGCGGCGCCGGAGCAGCCGGAGCGAACCTGATTCCCGGCCAACCCACTTCGTTTTTGCCCGGTCTTTCGTTCTCCGGTGCTCCTCTCGGGGGTGGACTGAATGGCCCGTTTGCGTTCGGAACGGTTTATGCGCCGGAAATTTTCCACCAAACCACTATTCAATTTGACGACAACATGACCATGACTCGCGGCGCGCATACCTTCAAGATGGGTTTCCAGGCCCTGCGGTATCGCAACGATTACGTGCCCGCGACCAGCAACGACGGCGCGGCCGGACAGATCTCCTTCTCCGGCCAGTACACCGGCAACGCGGAAGCCGACTTCCTGCTCGGCTTGCCCAGCTACATCGGCTACGGTCAAGGATTCGCAGGGACCGTCGGACAGCGCAACAGCGCATTCGGAGCGTTTTTCCAGGATGACTGGCGGATCAACAGCCATCTCACCCTGAACCTTGGCCTGCGCTGGCAGCTCTTCACGCCAATTTATGAAGTCAATAACCGCATGACCAATTTCGGCGAATACAGCGGTCAAATCGAACTCGCCGGGGTCAACGGCAACAGCCGCGCTCTCTACAATCAATACAACGGGATCGCGAACTTTCTGCCGCGCATCGGTCTGGCCTGGAGTCCCGGCGGCAAGTGGGGAAAAGACACGGTGGTCCGCGCTGCTTTCAGCCGATCGAGCTTCCAGGAAGGCACCGGCGAGTATAACCGCCTGGCGACCAACGCTCCCTGGAACATCGACTTGGTCGGCCAATTCACCGCCGGCGCCAACGGTGCGATTCCCGCCAACCAGATCACGCTCGATCAGGGGTTTGCCGCGCTCGGCTCTCAGGGAGGGACGCCGTGCAACGTGAGCACTATCGCATCCGTTCCCGCATCGTGCTTTGCGGGCGTTCGCATCCACATGACCGATCCGAACTATCGCCCGGCCGTTTCCAATCAATGGAACTTGAGCATCCAACACCAGTTTGGAAGTTCGACCACCTTCCAGGCCGGCTACGTCGGCCAGCACACCGATCATCTGGCGGCGATTTATTTCGCTGGTCAAGGCTTTCTCGAACCGGACGGAACGGTGGTGCCCGGTCCTTATCTCGCCGGCAATCCCGCGCTCAAGAACGCAGGCACTGGCCAGGTTCGCCTGAACACCTCCACCGGCATCCAGAACTACGATGCTTTGCAACTCAGCTTCCAGCAGCGCTTCAGCAAAGGACTGTCGTTCCAAGCCAATTACACCTGGGCGAAGTGCTTGACCAATAACCAGGGCTATTACGGCCGTTACGGAGATGCCGCCGCGAGCCAGGCCAGCGCGGATGTGGCTTTCCAAGAGTACGTCTACAACACGTCATTGGACTACGGTTACTGCGATCACGATGTCACCAATGTTTTTAATGGCTACCTCACCTACGATCTTCCCTTCGGCCAACATCGGATGTTTGGCCAGAACGCTCCTAAGGCGGTGAACGCCGTTCTCGGCGATTGGCAGTTGAACACCATCTTCACCATCCATGGCGGCTTCCCGATCTCGCTGCTCGATTGGGGCGGTGACGCCGGCACAGGTTCCGCGCAAGGGCGTCCGGATTGCATCGCTCCGTCGATACAGACTCCGTTTAAGAACTACTCGGGCGGCGGGTACATCTGGTTCGACTCATCCACTCTGGCCAATCCGGCGCCGGGACACTTGGGTAATTGCGGTGTCAGCACCGAGCGCGGTCCCGGCATTCGCCAGATCGATGTCGCGCTTTCGAAGAGATTCCCGATCACCGAACGCCAGAACATCGAGTTCCGCGCTGAAGCGATCAACTCCTTTAACACGCCGATCTTCACCGTCCAAGGGTATTCGATCGACGTATACGGCGGCAGCGGATTGGGCGTAGTGAATACTTCTCAAGGCGCCCGCAACTTGCAATTTGGGTTGAAGTATACGTTTTAGGTGGCACAGACTTCAGTCTGTGCATGTTCCCAGAAACGGGCGATTCCGAAAGGGATCGCCCCTTTTTCTATGCCGGACGATCAGTGAGGGACCGAGCGCCAATCCCCTCACTTCACGTTCGGGGCTAGACGCCCGACGGGCGGGTTACTGACAACAGCAAGTGGTGCTAGAATCCAGCGAGACTGGAGACTCTCATTTCGCACGCGCTTTTCGTTGTGGTCAGGGGCGCAGTTCTGGTGTATCTCGGCCTCTGTGCCGTGTTGTTTTTCTTTCAGCGCTCCTTTATTTACTTCCCACAGCCTGACTCCGGCGACAGCGGCGCGACAAAGATCAAGTTACCAACTGCAGCGGCGCGGGTGCTGGTGTCCACGCGTCCGAAAGAAGGCCCGCGCGCGCTCCTCTATTTCGGAGGGAACGCGGAGGATGTCTCGCTCAACATGCCCAGCCTTTCGGCTGGATTTCCCGATAGCGCGATCTACCTTCTGCACTACAGAGGCTACGGAGGCAGCTCCGGCAAGCCCTCGGAGAAGGCGCTCTTCGCGGATGCGCTTACTCTCTTTGACGAAGCGCACGCTAAGCATCCCGACGTCGAGATCGTCGGACGCAGCCTGGGCAGCGGAATCGCGGTTTATGTGGCCAGCTTACGGCCGGTCACGCGGCTTGTTCTGGTCACGCCGTTCGACAGCCTTCAGGAACTTGCGGCTCTCCACTTTCCTTACTTTCCGGTGAGGTGGCTGTTGCTGGATAAATATGAGTCCTGGAGATACGCGCCTCGCGTGACCGCGCCCACGCTGATTGTTGCCGCGGAACACGACGAAGTGGTCCCGCGGGCGAACAGCGAGCTGCTGCAGACGCGCTTTAGGAGCGGACTGGCGTCGTTTCGCGTAGTAGCCGGCACGAGCCATAACAGCGTATCCGAAAGCGCTGAATACATGCCGCTGCTGCAGGGAGGCTTAGCTGGCCGCCGATGAACGCCGATGAACGCGGATTCATACCGGCCAAGGAGCAGCCCAAACAATTCGGACAAGTTACGTATAGAGTCATACGCAACCAGGAGCGCGTCGTCTTCTCTGCAACGTCAGGCCGCTGCCTCATTTTCGGGTTTTGGGGCTTGATGGCGATTGCGTCGGGTCGATTGGGCACGGGCTTCGAGCAGCGCGACGAGAGCGGCGTCTTCTTGTTCATGCGAAACGAAAGGCAAAGACCGGCTCTTGACAAGAAGCTCTCATTATGAGAGTATGCTTTCGTGCGCGTCATAAGCCGGAGGGCGCTTCGCGAATTCGCCAGCGCTCACAAGGATGCCGAGACGCCGCTCGACGATTGGTATCGGATAACGAGGCGATTGCGATGGACCAGCCTCGTCGATGTAGGAAAGACATATCCGCATGCGGATGCCGTGGGAAAGTTCACGATCTTCAACATATTGGGAAATAAGTACCGCTTGGCGACGTCCATTAATTATCGAACGGGCAAGGTTTATATCCGCCATGTGAATGACGCATGAGGAATACAGCAGGAAAGATTGGAAGCTGCGATGAAGCATTCCGCGCTCGAGGTTGATCCACAGCGTTATGGCCGTTTATTGGCGCGCAAGCTGCCCGCGGTTATTCGTACGGCAGAAGAGAATCAGCGCCTCATCGCTGAGTTGGAGCAGTACGACAGACGCCATGAGGAACTCACACCGGAAGAGCGGGAGTACAGCGAACTCCTGACTGTATTAATTGAAGCATTCGAGGACGCCAGCTACGCTTTGGAAGGATCGACGCCTGACAGCCGGTTGCACAGCCTGATGGAAGAGCGCGGTCTGCGCCAGGCCGACCTGCTCGGGGTGTTTGGTTCCCGCGGCATAGCCTCTGAGGTTGTGAACGGAAAGCGAGCGATCAGCAAGACGCAGGCGAAGAAGCTCGCGGAAGTGTTCCATGTGCCGGCGGATCTGTTTTTGTGATTTGGTGTTCTGTCGCAACCTGCTTTTCAGCCAGGCGCCAGGGGACACAGCTGCGGTGGTTTTGAGGCGAAGGATTTCGGACCCGAGCCCGCTGTGTCCCCGTCCGCGTTGCTGCTCCGCGTTGCCGCTCCGCGTTGCCGCTCCGCGTTGCTGCTCCGCGTTACTGCTCCGCGTTACCGCTCCGCGTTGCTGCTCCGCGTTGCTGCTCCGCGTTGCTGCTCCGCGTTACCGCTCCGCGTTGCCGCTCCGCGTTGCTGCTCCGCGTTACCGCTCCGCGTTGCCGCTCCGCGTTGCCGCAAACCTTGCCCGGTGTTGTCTATCGCTATAAGGTGTCTAGCGCCAGGTGCGTGCCGGGGTTATTTGCGGCCGCCAGTTCGAAGGCGAAGCTCAGCACGCGGCGCGTCTCCAGCGGATCGATGAGCGCGTCGACGTGGCCGCGGGCGGCGGCGTGGCGGGCGTCCAGCCAGCGCTCGTAATCGAGGCGGGTATTCTCGATGCGCTGCTGCAACTCGGCGGGCACCGGCTCGCCGGATTGTTTGAGTTTGTCGAGTTCGGTTCCGTGCACGGCTTGCACGGCTGAGTCGCCCTCCATCACGCCGATGCGCGCGGTGGGCCAACTGAAAGAGAAATGCGGATCGAAGCCCTGGCCGGCCATGGCGTAATAGCCGGCGCCGCTGGCGTGATTCAGCGTCAGGATGATCTTGGGTACGGTGGCGCAGGCCATGCTCTCCACCATTTCCGCACCCGCACGGATGATGCCTTCGCGCTCGGCTTCCACTCCGATCATGAAGCCCGAAACGTCTTGCAAATAGAGCAGCGGCGTGCCATGGCGTTCGGCATTTTCGACGAAATACGCAACCTTTCGGGCGGATTCAG
>DATFZA010000130.1:0-6629 GCA_035314765.1 Bryobacteraceae bacterium | reverse complement strand
GCCCGCTAGCCACACCGTAAATCCACCCCACCGTAGTGTGTCGGGCCCTAACGTGGGGCGATCCCCCAGGATCGCGCCGGACGCCCTCGTCCGGCTCCTACTAAACTAAAGAGCCGAAAACCCAGGGACGGACGTCACGTTCCCCAGTTTTTCCCGCTCTCCAACTCCGGCGCCACCGAAAAATACGCGCAGTCCGGATGGTGAAACACCAAAGCGCTGACGCTCGCTTCCGGGTCCATCATCATGCCTTCGGTTAGTTCCACGCCAATCTCTTCCGGGCGCAGCAGTTTCCACAAACCTTGCTGATCATCGAGATTGGGGCACGCGGGGTAACCAAAGCTATAGCGCTTCCCCCGATAGCGCGATGTAAAGCGCTCCTGCATGGTCATCGTGGGGGGATCGGGAAAGCCCCAATCCTCGCGAATGCGCCGATGCAGCCATTCAGCGCAGCCCTCTGCGGTTTCGATGGCCAGCGCCTGCAGCGCATGCGCCTTGAAAAATTCGCCCGCCTGTTTCGCGCGCTCGGACTCCTCGCGAACTCCCGCCCCGGCCGTCACCACGAATAGCGCCAGATGGTCGCGGCGGCCGTCCTCAGGATCGAGAACGTAATCGCTCAGGCTGATACCGTCGTCTTTGGCTTGCCGGCCAAAGGCGAAAGTGTGCAACGGCCGCGCCCCGCCTGGTTCAAACAAATGAATCGCGCCCGGCTCGCGTTCCGCTTCAAAGAACTGCCAGACTGCTCTCACTTCGAGAAACCGAGCGGCCTCAGCTTTCACCGCTTCCAGATCGTGAAACAGCTTGAGCGCTTTGGGATCGCGTTCGGCGAGCAGTTTTTCGAAGTTGCCCTTAAACCCAAGATGCCGCCCATACAGCATGTAGGGATTGATGTAGCTCCAGACCTCGGTGAGATTGGGCACTTTGCGCACGCGGCGATCGAGATACGGCGCAGCGGGTATCGGAATATCGGTGCGCACTTTGGGGCTGCGCGAAAGCCGCTGATTTACCCGCGGCATTTCGACCACCACCGGCGCCTCCGCGGCTTCGCCGAAGATATGTGCGCTCAGTACGGCTTCGCGCGTCTCCGGGTCCATAATCTCGTTGAGCAGCTTGAGCCCAGTCATCGCGTCTTTGGCGTAAAAAGTCGAACCGCCGTAACTCGGCGCGATCTTCGTGCGGGTAAAGGTATCGGAGAGCGCCGCGCCGCCCACCAGCAACGGCACGGTGATGCCGTGCTCGCGCAGATCGCCTCCCGTGACCACCATCTGATGCGCGCTCTTGACCAGAAGTCCGGAAAGACCGATGGCATCGGGTTGGTGTTCGTTGCAGGCGGCGATCAGCGCTTCCGGCGGCACCTTGATTCCTAAATTGACCACCTGGTAGCCATTATTCGACAGAATAATCTCGACCAGATTCTTGCCGATATCATGGACATCGCCCTTCACGGTGGCCAGAACGATCTTTCCGCGAGCGGCAGTGTCGGCCTTCTCCATGAACTGCTCCAGGTGGCTCACCGAGGCCTTCATGGCTTCGGCCGATTGAAGCACTTCCGCTACGATCAGTTCATTGTTGTTAAATAGCCGGCCCACTTCACTCATTCCCGCCATCAGCGGACCGTTGATGACATCGAGCGGCGCCACACCGGCGGCGAGTTTGCGCTCCAAGTCCGGAATCAGCCCGTCTTTGGTGCCTTCGATGATGTAATTGGCGATCCGCTCATCCAGCGGTAGATCGGCCGCTTGCTTCTTTTCCTTCTTGGCCGCTCCGCGAAAGTGTTCGGCGATAGCGGCGATGTTGAATTGATTGATCTCGGCTTTCTCTTCCTTCGTCTGCAGACGCCAATCTTCAGGGGCCAGGTGCCCGGCTGGCGGCGTGTTGAAGAGCAGATTTTCCGCCAGGCGCCGCTCTTCCACGGGAATCGAAGCAAACCGCTCCAGTTTCTCCGCATTCACAATAGCCAGGTCGAGTCCGGCCTTGGTGCAGTAATACAGAAAAACGCTATTGACCACTTCGCGCGCCGCTGGCGGCAGGCCGAACGAGATGTTGGAAATGCCAAGGATCGTCTTCACGTACGGCAGCTTCTCTTTGACCAGGCGCACCGCTTCAATGGTTTCGACCGCGCCGCCGATATAGTTTTCATCGCCAGTGGCGCAAGGGAAAACCAGCGGATCGATGATAATGTCTTCCGGGGCAATGCCGTATTTCGTTGTCAGTAACTCAACCGACCTTTGGGCCACCGCCAGCTTGCGCTCGCGCCTGAACGCTTGCGCCTGCACCGGATCCTCATCGATCGTGCCAACCACCAGGGCCGCGCCGTAACTCTTGGCCAGGGGGCAGATTTTTTCAAACTTCTCTTCCCCATCTTCGAGATTGATCGAATTGATGATCGACTTGCCCTGGCACCACGTGAGCGACAACTCCACCGCCTTCGGGTCGGTGGTGTCGATCATGATCGGGGCTTTGATCTTCTGCGTCAGCTTCGAATAGAAGACCGGAATGTCGTCGATCTCTTCGCGATCGCTCGATTGCAGGCAAACGTCTACCACGTGAGCGCCATTGCGGATCTGCCACCGTGCGATTTCGGTGGCTTCTTCCCACTTGTCCGCCGCGATCATGTTCTTGAACAAGCGCGACCCGATGACGTTGGTGCGCTCGCCCACGATCAGCGGGCGGTTACTCTCCTCGGCTTCAATGAGTTCGGTGTGCGAGTAATAGGCGCGGTGCGCCGGCGGTTTGCGCTCGCGCGGCCGTTTTCCTTCCACCATGTGCGCGATGGCGCGGATATGCTTCGGAGTGGTCCCGCAACAGCCGCCCACAATGTTCAGCCAGCCGTGATTGACGAACTTCTCCAGTTGGGAGGCGAGCGACTCCGGAGTCTCCGGGAACGAGCCATCGGCGTTCGGCAGCCCGGCGTTCGGATAGCAGGAGATGCGATGCGACGACATTTCGCTCAAAGTGCGAATGTGGTCGGTCATCAAATCCGGACCGGTGGCGCAATTCATACCTACGGCCAGCAGGTCATGATTGGCTACGGCCGAATAGAGCGCATCAATCGTCTGCCCGGCGAGCATCTTGCCGTTATCGAAGATCGTTACCGAAGCCACCTTGTAAATCCGGCGTCCGAGTTCGCGCTCTAGCCGCTCGGCCGCGAGCAGGCCCGCTTTCAGATTCCCGGTATCCAGGCAGGTTTCAAAGAGCAGAAAGTCCGCGCCGCCCTCGATCAGCGCTTTGGCCTGCTGGTAGTAATTCTCGCGAAGCGCGACAAATGTGGAGGAACCGGTGACGTTGATGTCCTTGGTAGTGGGCCCGATGGAACCCGCGACAAATCTCGGTTTCGCGGGAGTAGAGAGCTGGTCGGCCACCTGCCGGGCAATCTTGGCCGCTGCCAGGTTGAGTTCATAGGCCCGGTCCTGCAGGTGATTGTCGGTGAGCCCGATCGCCGTCCCGCCGAAGGAGTTGGTTTCCACGATGTCGGCGCCAGCTTCGAGATACGCCCGGTGGATATTCGCGATTACTTCGGGCCGCGTGACATTGAGGATCTCCGGGCAGTTCTCGCAATTCAGGTAGTCCTTTTCGATGGATAGCGGAACGTCATGGATCATGGTACCCATGGCGCCGTCAATAACCAGAATGCGGGATTCGAGCGCGTCAAAGAGCGCGCCAGCACGGTCTTGCATTATGTAACTACTAGTTTATCAGTGCACGTCTCGCGCAAGTGGAGCTGAGCCTCTGCCCACGCATAAACCGGGAAGGCTTGGTAGGCTTGAGGAGCCGGCGAGGAATGAGAGCAAGCAAGTCGTACGACGAAATTATCGATTTCATCGCCGCGGGTACAACTCCTGAGGCCGTTGTTGCTTTCCGTCCCTCCGAGAGCGTCCAACAACGCGTGGCGGCCCTGCTCGAACGCTCCAGCGAAGGCAGCATCTCGGCCAAGGAGCAATCTGAACTCGAAGACTACCTGCAGCTCGAGCACATCATGATCATGGCAAAAGCGCGGGCAAGACAACACTCGCAGCTTGGCAAATGATGTCGGTGAGCCGCTCCGGCGGCTCGTAGCGCAACGCGCACTGTACCGGTGTGAATATTGCCTGCTTCATCAAGACGACTCGTATACGTCACATCAGATAGACCACATCATCAGCCGCAAACATCCTGGAAAGGAAGCGACATCGGTTCGCAAGATCCTCTCACCGGCGCGTTCGTGAGCCTCTTCCACCCCCGCCGCCAGCGTTGGGAAGATCATTTCGCACTTCGAGGCGCTGTAATCGAGCCGCTTACGGCAGTAGGTAGCACAACCACGATCCTGCTCAAACTCAGTCTCGATAGGCGCATTGTGCAGCGAGGATTGTGGAGCGGCAACTCCCGACAGCCGCGGGCCGCTACCCGCGATAGGGCTGGATTTGCGGTCCCGCGCCTTCGTCAGAAGCATCTCAGAGAACCGCGGCGGGTTCGGCGGCGCGCTCATTGAAACTGTAGCCAAAGCCGCGCACGGCGCGGATGAACAGGGGATTGGCTGGGTCGTCTTCCACCTTTTGCCGTAGCCGTAGGATATAAACATCCACAGTGCGGTCCGTTACGGCGCGGTCGTGGCCCCAGACCGCGTTCAGCAACTGCTCCCGGCTGTAGACGACGCCCGGGCGGCTCATCAGAAACTCCAGCAAGCGGAATTCAGTGGCGGTGAGGGCGACTTCCCTGCCCCGCAATTGGACGCGGCAACTGTCGCGGTCCAGCTCCAGATCGCCGGTGCGCAGAATGCGGGTGGTAGAGGTGTGAGTGCGCAACTGGTTTTTGACGCGAGCCACCAATTCCCGGAGGAAAAAGGGCTTTACGATGTAGTCGTTGGCGCCGATTTCGAGGCCCACAATACGGTCGGCCTCGGACCCACGCGCGGTGAGAAAAAAGATCGGCGTATGAGCAATTTCCGAGTGGCTGCGAATGCTCCTGCAGATCTCGAGACCATCGTTCTCCGGCAGCATGATGTCCAAAATGATCAGATCCGGCCGCTCGCGCCGGCAGAGTTCCTCGGCGCCCTTGCCTGACTTCGAGCCACAGATGGCGAAGCCCTCGCGCTTCAGGTTGTATTCGAGCAGCGTGTAGAGATCGGGATCATCTTCGATAAGAGCTATCTTTTTCATGCAAAAGGGGGAACCATCAGGATACCCCAGAAGAAACCAATTTTGCTGCGCGGTGGTCCACGATGTGGGGCGGTTCGGCTTGGACAGCGGCCGGCGCCGCCCGTCAAATATGCGTACGGCGCTCGACAGATCGGAACAGCAAGACGCCCAGGCGCGCGTGGCCGTGCGGGCGCCGGTGGTGCACGAGGCCATCCGTCTGCAAGGAGAGGAGGAACTTGCACGCCCAGCCATGTCGCTGGCCTGGTCCGCCTTGGCGGCTGGCCTCTCCATGGGGTTTTCGCTCATTACGGAAGGCATCCTGGCTACCTATCTGCCCGCTGCCAAATGGTCGCCGCTGGTGATCCGCATGGGCTATTCAGTAGGCTTTGTGCTGGTGATCATTGGCCGGCAGCAGTTGTTCACCGAAAATACGCTGACGGTGGTGATCCCACTGCTGGCGCGAAGAAATTCGTTCACGTTCATGCGAGTCCTCAAGGTATGGGGAGTTGTCCTGGCGGGCAATCTGGTGGGAGCGCACATTATCGCTTTGGCCATTTCATCGATGGGCGT
Source organism: Bryobacteraceae bacterium (assembly GCA_035314765.1). Classification (GTDB taxonomy): domain Bacteria; phylum Acidobacteriota; class Terriglobia; order Bryobacterales; family Bryobacteraceae; genus DATFZA01. Next base: position 948 of record DATFZA010000130.1, on the reverse strand, counting down.
ATTTCCCGCTCCGGTGCAAGCGCATTTTCTGGAGCTGAGCCGGGAGGCCGCCGCCGTGACCTTCTGGAGCGGCGTATTCAAAGGCATTTTCGCCGGCTGGCTGATCGCGCTCATGGTCTGGATGTTGGCCGCTGTCGAGCAGGGCAAACTGACGATCGTACTGATCATGACCTACGTGGTTGCGCTCGGCAGTTTCACGCACATTATCGCGGGCTCCGTGGAGCTGTTGTATCTGGTGTGGACCGGCGACAAGAGTTGGTTGGCATACTTCACTGGATATCTGGCGCCGGCCTTATTGGGGAATTCGATAGGCGGAGTGGCCCTGGTTTCCGCGCTGAATCATGCGCAAGTTGTGGCGGGAGTGAGCACGCTGCGAGCGAGCGGGTAGCAAATGTCACCAAGTGCGCCTTGGCGTAAAATATGGTCATGAGCACCGCGGCTCTTATGCCCGTCGAGGAGTATCTTCGCCTGACGGAAAAACCCACCTGTGAATACCGCGAAGGGGCGCTGTATCCAAAACCGATGCCAACCAAATTCCACGGCGCTCTCGAATTCATGCTCGTGGCGATTCTCCGCAGATTGGGTCTCGACGCGGTTCCCGAAGTGACCGTCCGGCTATCTCCTACCAAGTATCTGGTTCCCGATGTAATCGCGGCGCCCGTCATCCAGAGTCCCTACCCCACGGAGCCCGTCCTGCTCTGCTGCGAAATCTTGTCCCCGGAAGACCGCCTGGGTGCAATGCTAGCCAAGTGCGAGGAATATCACGGGTGGGGTGTCCCGTTCTGCTGGGTGATCGACCCAATCAAACGTACCGCGTGGGAATACCACTCCGAGGAGGAGCCTACGCGCGTGACCGAAACGATCCGTGCGGGAGAATTCTCGGTCAGCTTGAAAGAACTGTTTTCCGAGCTGGACACGAGTCACGGCTCGGATCGAAACTGAGGACGA
>DATFZA010000129.1:0-8999 GCA_035314765.1 Bryobacteraceae bacterium | reverse complement strand
CGGATGGGGACACTGCGGCGCAAGAAACGCGGATGGGGACACTGCGGGCTCAAGTCCGAACTCCTTCGCTTGAGAACTATCGCAGCGGTGTCCCCCTGGCGCCAGGCAAGAAGTGCGGATGGGGACACTGCGGGCTCGAGTCCGAACTCCCTCGCCCGAGAACTATCGCAGCGGTGTCCCCCTGACGCCAGGCAAAAAGTGCGGATGGGGACACTGCGGGCTCGAGTCCGAACTCCTTCGCTTGAGAACTATAGCAGCGGTGTCCCCCGGCGCCAGGCTTGAGAGAGTCCTCAGCTCCGCCAATCCCTGGCCAGCATGGCATACACATTAATGTCCGCCGGCACACCGTTCAAGATCTGCCCATCCCGCCGGACGCCTTCGAACTGAAACCCCAGTCTCTTCGGAATCGCACAGCTCCTTTCGTTCCTCGTCGCGCAATGGATTTCAACCCGGATCATCCGCCACGCGTCGAATGCGTGATCGATCGCGGCGCGGCAAGCGGCCGTCATGATGCCTTTTCCTTGCGAAGCTTCTTCCAGCCAATAGCCGAGTTCTACTTTCTTGTTGGCCCAATCGATCCGGTGGAAACCCACCGTCCCCACGCATTCCGGCCCGCGGAAGATTCCCGCGGCGAACCCCTGATTTTCGGCAAACTGCTCGAGCGACATCTTGATGAATGCTTCCACGTCGTCGACCGAGTGAGTCTTGTCCACCCACGGCAACCACCGGCGCAAATATTCCCGATTTCGCGCGACGGTCTCATAAACGAAAGGCGCATGCCGCACTTCCAGAATTCTCATCTCCGCGCCGCCATCCAAGCTGTGAGTGAACATAAACTATGCTGGCAGTGTAAAGCGGAAAGTCGATCCGTGTCCCAGTTGCGACTCCACTCGGATACTGCCGCCATGGCGCTCCACGATCCGGCGGCAGATCGCCAGGCCCAATCCGATTCCCGGCGTGCTTCTGTTGTGCAGTCTCTTGAACAGGCCGAAGATCCGGTCATGATAGGCCGCATCGATGCCGATACCGTTGTCCATAACGCAGAACTCCCAAAACTCGCCCGCTTCCGTGGCCGTGACCTTCGCCCTCGGTGGCTGCTCGCTTCGATAGAGCATAGCGTTGGCGATTAACTCGTAAAACAACCGCTCGAGCGATTGTTCCTCGCCCAGCACCGCGGGAAGCTCTCCCAGTTCAATCGTCGCGCCACACTCTTTAATCTTGCTGTCCAGCTTCAGCACCACGCCCGCCAGCACGCCGGTCAGGTTGACGCGGCGGAGTGCATCGGTTTCCACGGCCAAGGCACGCGAATAACTCGTCAGGCCGTCCACCAGATCGGTCATATGGTGGGCCGAATTGACCACTTGTTGCAGAAACTCCAGCGCGGTCCCATCCAGTTGCGCGCCGTAACGCCGTTCCACGAGCTGTGTGTAACTGACGATCGAGCGCAGCGGCTCGCGTAAGTCATGCGCCGCCACGTAGGCAAACTGCTTCAGGTCCTCAATCGATTGGCGGGAGTTCGCCGTGTTGTTGGCAAGCTGTTGCTCCAATTCGGCGATCTTTCGTTGGCACGCGTTCAATTGTTCCAGCAGCTCGGTCTTGGGTAGACTGCTTCTGGCAGGCATGCTAACAGTTTAGCGGCCCGGTCTATGATGAAGTGAAATGCGTTGGATACTACTGGGGGCATCCCTGATCCTCATGTCCGTTATATCCGCACAAACCAATCCCGATCTTACGAAGCTGAACCAGATGATCGCGCGCTTTGCGCCGGCCGAAATGCGTGTCGATCTCTCCGGCTTGTCCAGTGGAGACCGGCAAGCATTGTCCAGACTGATTGAGGCCGCGCGCCTCTACAACCACATTTTTTTGCGCCAGCTATGGAGCGGCAACCTGGCGCTTTACGAGAAGTTGAAAAGCGATTCTACGCCGCTTGGCCAGGCTCGTCTGCATTACTTCATCTTGAATAAGGGCCCCTGGTCGGAGATAGACAACCACGCCGCGTTTCTCGCAAATGTGCCGGAGCGCAAGCCCGCTGGCGCGAATTTTTATCCCGAAAATCTGACTAGGGAGGAGTTTGAAACCTGGGTGAAGACGCTTTCCCGCGCGGACAAACAGGCCGCCGAAGGCTTCTTCACGGTGATCCGCCGCAATGCCCAGCAGCATTTGGAGGCTATCCCCTACAGCGTGGAGTATCGCGACGACCTGGCGCGCGCAGCCAACCTGTTGGAAGAGGCTGCCGGTCTCACTACCAATGCGACCTTAAAGCGCTTTCTCCTGGCGCGCGGCGCGGCCTTTCTCTCGAACGACTACTACGAAAGCGATCTGGCCTGGATGGACCTGGACGCTCCCGTCGACATCACCATCGGCCCCTACGAAACCTACAACGACGAGTTGTTCGGATACAAGGCCGGCTTTGAAGTGTACGTAAATCTGCGCGACGAGAGAGAGACCGCCAAGCTGAACTTCTTCGCGTCGCATCTGCAGGAGATCGAGGACCATCTCCCGATGGACGCGAAGTACCGCAATCCCAAACTCGGCGCGCAGGCGCCGATTCGCGTGGTGAATGAAGTCTTCGCCGCCGGCGACGGCAATCATGGCGTGCAAACCGCCGCCTACAACCTGCCCAACGATGAGCGCGTGATCACGCAAAAAGGCAGCAAGCGCGTGATGCTGCGCAACGTGCAGCAGGCCAAATTCGACCAGACACTAACGCCCATCGCGCGTCGCGTGCTGCCCGCCGCCGATCGGGCCGATCTCAGTTTCGAAGCGTTTTTTACCCACATTCTGGCCCACGAGTTGAGCCACGGTATCGGCCCTCATCAAATCGGCGCCGGCAATGTCCGCCAGGAACTCAAGGAATTGTACAGCGCCATGGAAGAGGCCAAGGCCGATATTACTGGGCTTTTCATGCTGCAGTACATGTACGATCATCAGCTCCTGCCGAAGACGGATCGCAGCGAGCGTCAACTGTACACCACATTTCTGGCGTCTACGTTCCGCTCTTTGCGCTTCGGCCTGCAGGATGCTCATGCGCGCGGCATGGCGCTGCAGGTGAACTATCTCACGCGCGCGGGTGGCTTTCGAGCGTCGCCGGATGGCACGTTCTCCGTGGATCTCAACAAGATCAAACCCGCGGTTCGCGATCTGACCCACGACATCCTCACCATCGAAGCGACCGGCGACTACGCCGGCGCCAAAAAAATGCTCGAGGAAATGGGCTCCGTCTCTCCGGCCATGCGCCAATCGCTCGACCGCCTGTCCGACATTCCCGTCGACATCGAACCCATTTTCGTCACCGCCAATCAACTCAGCCCCGGCAAGTAATGACGCAACTCGCGCGCCGGTTGGGTCTGTTTGACGCCGTCATGATCGTCATGGGCGGCATCATTGGCTCGGGCATCTTCATCAATCCGTATCTCGTCGCCAGGCAGTTGCCATCCCCAATCTGGATTTTAGGCGCTTGGGCTGTGGGCGGAACTGTGGCGCTGGCTGGCGCGTTCATCTGGGCCGAATTGGCCGCGCGCAAGCCGGAGCTGGGCGGACAATACGCCTACCTGCGCGAGGCCTATCATCCGGTCGTCGCGTTTATGTATGGCTGGACGCTGTTGCTGGTGATTCAAACCGGCGGCATGGCGGCGGTCGCGATCACCTTCGCCCGCTATTTCCGGCCGATCGCCGATCTGCCGCTCAGCGATACAGCCGTTGCGGTCCTGGCGCTGGCCCTGCTCACTGCTATCAACTGCCTCGGCGTTCGCGCCGGAAGCCTGACGCAGAATCTCTTCATGAGTTTGAAGATTGCCGCGATCTCCGGCATTGTGGCGTGCGGATTTCTGCACCCCAATCTAACGGCGAATCTGGCCCCGAACGTCAGCGAGGGGATCGTCGTGGGTATCCCTGCCCTGGGCGCAGCGCTGACTCCCATCGCCTTCTCCTACGGCGGCTGGCAGACGGCCAGCTTCATGTCCGGCGAACTTCGCGATGTTCAGCGGGACCTGACGCGCGGCCTGGTGATTGGCATTTTGGGCGTGATCGCGCTCTACGTGGCCGTGAATTTCGCCTATCTTCACGTTTTAGGCGCGGCAGGTTTGGGAAACACGACTACGCCGGCTTCAACGATGATGCGGCAAGTGCTGGGAACACGCGGCGCCAGCCTGACGGCCGTGGCCATTTCGCTTTCCACCTTCGGTTTCTTGAGCCAAGGCATGCTGACCGCGCCGCGCGTCTATTTCGCCATGGCCGAAGACGGTTTGTTTTTTCGCGCTCTAACCTGGGTTCCAGCCAGGACGCAGGCGCCCGTCGCCGCCATCGCGCTGCAAGGTCTGCTGGCGATCGTGATCGCGATCTCCGGCCGTTATGAGCAGATTCTGAGCTACGTCACCTCTTCCGATTTCCTGTTTTTTGGCCTCACCGCTGGAGCGCTATTTGTTTTTCGCCACCGGCAACCCGGCGCGCTGACGCATCCCGTGCCCGGCCACCCCTGGACCACCGCTCTGTTCATCTGCTCCTGCGCGCTGATCGTGCTCGGAACGGTAGTGAGCTATCCGCTCGAGAGCCTCACGGGCTGGGGCATTCTGGCCTCAGGCATCCCGGCGTATCTTTTTTGGAGAAGCAAACCAGCATGACGCGCATTGTCCAGTCGCATTACATGCATTGGGCCAAAACCCATCAACATGCCCGTTTCAATCTAGCCACCAGCGGGATGGCCAGCGTGCCCATCTCTGAATTTCCCTGCAAGCTGGAAGACCTGGAGTTGAGCCGCGGAGGCAGCTACGGATGGAAGCCTTTGCAGGAGGCCCTGGCCCGCCATAGCGGCGTTTCAGAAGAAAACGTGGTAGCCGCCGCCGGAACATCCATGGCCAATTTTGTCGCCATGGCCGCCCTGGTAGAGCCGGGAGATGAAGTGCTGGTGGAGCATCCCACCTACGAACTGCTCCTGTCCACGCTCGGATTTCTACAGGCGCGCATCCGCCGGTTTCCGCGGCGGGCGGAAAATCAGTTCGCCATTGACCCGGCGGAAATTCCGGTCACTCCGCAAACCCGCCTGATCGCGATCACCAATCTGCACAATCCCAGCAGCGCGTTGATCCCCGAATCCACTTTACGCCAGATTGGCGCTATCGCCCAAAGGGCGGGCGCGCACGTCTTAGTAGACGAAGTCTACCTGGATGCTGCCTTTGAGCAAGCTCCAAGCTCGGCCTTTCACCTCGGTCCGGAATTCGTGATCACCAACAGCCTGACCAAGGTGTACGGCCTCAGCGGCCTGCGCTGCGGATGGATTCTGGCCGAGCCGGAGTTGGCACAACGTATGTGGCGCATGGTAGACCTGTTCGACGTGAACGAGTCTCATCCAGCCGAGCGTTTGAGTCGCGTGGCCTTCGCGTTCCTAGGCAAGTTTCGCGCCCGCGCGCGAGCGGTATTGGAGACCAACCGTCAAGTCTGGAATGCCTTCGCCGCCACGCGTAAAGATCTAGTGGATGTCACCCTGCCCTTTGGCACGACCGCTTTTCCCAAACTGCTCACCGGCCCGGTGGACCAATTCTGTGAATTCCTGCGCGGCAAATACGAGACCAGCGTCGTGCCGGGGCACTTTTTCGAAATGCCCGATCGCTTCCGGGTCGGCTTTGGCGGCTCGGCGGAAGAGTTAAGAGAGGGCCTGAAACGGCTCGCCTCAGCGCTGGATGAGTTTGCTTTAGAAAGTGGGGCAGGTTGTTAACCTTGGTTGTTAACCTGAGGGGCTTGGCCGCCGTCCATCACCCCGCGTCGAAACGCGGATGGGGACACAGCGGGCTCGAGTCCGCACTCTTTCCGCCGGAACCATCGTAGCTGTGTCCCCCCGGCGCTAGGCACGCGGTATGTGCCCGGACCCTACCCCGCCAGCTTAGAAATGTCGTTATAAATCACAAACGCGACCACGGCCATCAAGAAAACAAATCCCAGCTTGAACACCGCTTCTTTCACCCGCAGGCTTAGGTCGCGCCGCATGAACATCTCTACCAGCAGCAGCAGAATCACGCCGCCATCGAGAATCGGAATCGGGAGCAGGTTAAAAATGGCCAGGTTCAAGCTGACCATCGACATCAGTCCGAAAAACGCGGTCGGCCCCTCACGCGCTGCTTCCCCGGAGAGCTGCGCAATCCCAATCGGCCCTTCCAGAGATTTCGGCGACATGCGCTGTTCCACGATGCCCCGCAGAAACTGCGCAATGATCGCCGCGCCTTTGGCGTTTTGACGGACCGATTCCACCAGCGCCTGCGGCAAAGGCAGAGCCACGAAGATCACTTTCGGCTGCAGTTGCACTCCGATCATCCACTTTTCCGCGCCATCCACTTTTTCTTTGCGGGGAGTAACCGTGACCTCGTGTTCCTGACCGTCGCGCCGGTAAACCACTTGAACCGGGTTGCCATTCCCGTTGCTGATGATGGCATGCAGCTTCGGAGTGGAGCGGATCGCCTGGCCGTCCACGCTCACCAGAACGTCGCCCTTTTCGAGACCGGCGCGGGCTGCGTTCATCGACGGCTCTACGCGAACCAGTTCAATCTCGCTCTGTTCCACCCAACCGGCGAATCCAACCCCTGTCTTGGGGTCGGCGGACGGCGCCAGCGTCAGGTGCTTGCGCTCGCCGTTGCGCACATACCAGACGCTGAGATCGTGGCCGGCGCTGGCCAATTCCTTCAACTGAATGTCTTCCCAAGTGGGATCGGCCTCATTATCGACTTGAACAATCTGGTCGCCTTCCTGAATTCCAGCTTTGGCAGCCGGGCTGTCCGGCAGCACATAACCGACCATCGGAGAATGGACCGAAGGCAGTTTGGGAAAACGGACCATGAATAAGCCGGTGAGAATCGCCACCGCCAGAATGATATTCATGAACGGTCCGGCAAACGCGATGATCAGACGCTGCCAGCGCGGTTTGGAGAGTACGCTGCGCGGATCGTTGGCGCCTTCCTCCCCGGGTTGCTCGCCGACCATCTTGACGTATCCGCCGAAGAGAATCGCGGAGAACCGGAAATCGGTCTCGCCGTGCTTGAACCCGAACAGCCGTGGTCCAAAGCCGAAGCTGAACGTCTCTACCCGCACGTCAAAGAACCGCGCCGCCCAATAATGACCCAGCTCGTGGATCAGAATCATCACCCCGATCAGGACCAGCAACCACCAAACGTTTTGTAAGATGACCATATAAACCTCAGACTTGCACGGCGGCGCCGGCCTTGATGATCCGGCGCGCCGCCATGCGCGATTCACCGTCGATTTCAAGCACTTCGGCTACCGAACTCGGCTGGCGGTTGGGTACTTGTTGCAATGTTTCTTCCACGACTTCCGCAATCGCCGGGAAGGAAATCTCCTCCGACAAGAAGGATTCGACCGCCACTTCGTCGGCGGCATTTAATGTACAGGTCGCGGACCCGCCGGCGCGCAAGGCGCTGTAAGCCAGCCGCAGCGCTGGAAAGCGGTCAAAATCCGGAGCGTCAAATGTCCAGGAGCGGCGTTGGGTCCAATCGAGACGGGGTACGGGAGCGGAATCGCGGGCCGGATAGGTTAGCGCATATTGGATCGGCATGCGCATGTCGGTCGCGGAGATTTGCGCAATCACGCTCCCATCCAAATACTCCACCATCGCGTGGACGGTCGACTGGGGGTGGACCACGATATCTACTTCAGCGGCCGAAAAATCAAAGAGCCAGCAGGCTTCAATCACCTCAAACCCTTTATTCATCATCGTGGCGGAATCAATCGTGATCCGCTGGCCCATCTTCCACGTCGGATGTTTCAAAGCTTGCGCCGGCGTAACCGAAGCCATCTGCTCTTTCGTCACTTCCCGGAACGGCCCGCCCGAAGCCGTTAGAATCAGCCGGGCGACCTCCGCCCGTTTGCCCGCCCTTAGGCATTGATGCGCTCCGTTATGCTCGCTATCGACCGGTATCATCTCGGTTCCATACCGTCTGGCGGCTTCCACCACCAGCTTGCCGCTGGCGACCAGCACTTCCTTGTTCGCCAAGCCGACCCGCTTCCCCCGGCAGATTGCCGCATAGGTTGCTTCGAGGCCAGCCACCCCGACGATCGCCGACATGACAAAACCCACCTCGGTTGCGGTTGCCGCAGCCACTCGGGCTTGGGGCCCAAAAGCCAACTCCGGCCAATCCCGCCTGGCGAACGACAACTCATTCAGCCTGCTTATCAGATGCTGGCGGGCCTCTTCGGTAGCCAAAACCGCCACTGCGGGCCGGAACTGCAGAATCTGAGAGGCCAGCACGTCAACGTTGGTTCCGGCTACCAAGGCATAAACACGATAGGCGTCCGGCTGGCGCCCCACAACGTCGAGTGTGCTCACGCCAATGGAGCCCGTGGAGCCGAGAATCGTGAGATCAGTCAATTTTACAATTATATCTGACGAACGGGATTATTGTGGTGGAGTTTTCAGGATCGAATCCCCATCCTCCGAGCGAGAGACCCTTGCGGGCGCCGGGGAGGTTTGCTTCAGGGGTCTTTATGAGGTTAGTCTCGCTTTGGTGGGAGTTACCTCCCCGGCTTGATTCCAATATTAGTATATGATTTTGTGGAATGCAACTGTTTTCTGTATCGAGCACAGAGAGCCGGAGTGGTCTACTCGCTAAACTGTTGATAACACTAAATCACAAAGGATAAATCCTATACGCATGCCTCTCCGCTATCTAGAAGGCTGTTCCGGCATGCCAACCGAAAACTGTAGGCGAGGCTCTACGTCTTCACCCGGTTGGCTGCCAGCAGCTTGAGAATCAGGAGATCGGACGGCTGGAAGCTGGCGGAGGAGGCGTTGCTCATATCCTCTTCGCTCTCCACGATATGGGAGCGTAGAAGAGAACGCAGCTCCGGGAGCGAGAGGCCGAGTTCAAGCGCGGCTTCCTGTTCGGAATAGTGAGTCTTGCCCCCGCGGGGCACCGGCGATGGTAATAGTGTCATGTAGCGTCCTTCTGAATTCTATGACCTTCCGCGAGAAGACCCAATCGGTTGAGGGACCTAATCTC
>DATFZA010000128.1:0-8923 GCA_035314765.1 Bryobacteraceae bacterium | reverse complement strand
TATTCACGCCTCGTTAACGGATGCGCGATCGGGACTTCAGTTGAAGGAGTGGGACGCCGAATACCAAGCGAACGAGTTGCGAAGCATGCCGGTCGCCTTGGCGGGCATCGTCACCGGAACCATGCGCTTGCCGCCGCTGGTCACGACCGCGACGGTAAATGCCGCGGCGTACCCCGATTTTGCGGCCGGGGTTGGTCTGCTGCAACGTGATGCCGCCGGAATTGGTCTGATGCAGAGTGACGTAGTAGATGCCGCGATCCCTTTGCTGACGCGAGCGGTCGCGGCCGACCCGGATTCGCCACTGACGCATGCTCGCCTCGCGGAAGCCCTGGCGCGCAAATACAGTCTGACGCTGGATTCAAGTCAGCTGGACCAGGCGAGGACGGCTTTGTATCAAGCCCAGCGGCGCGATCCCGACTTGGCTCTGGTCTGGGTGGTTTCCGGCAGGATTAATGAATTCCAGGGACGGTACGTCGAGGCTGAGTCCGATCTCAAGCGCGCCCTCGAGATAGATCCCCGGGATGGAGACGCCTGGCGGCGGTTGGGCATGGTCTACCGGGAAGACAATCGCTTTGAAGGGTCCATGGTGTCGTTCCAGAAAGCGATTGAGGTGCAACCGGACTATTTCCTGAACTACGAAGATCTGTGCGGGGTCCAGAGGTACCAAGCGAAATATGCTGAAGCCGTGCAACAGTGCCGGAAGGTGGTGGAATTGGCGCCGGACTTAGCCGAGGCTCATGTTGCCCTGGCCATCTCGCTGTTCTGCCACGGGAACTATGCGGAAGCCGATTTGGAGTTTCTCCGGGCACGCGAGTTGGATCCGAAGTCCGCGAATGCGATCTTCGTCCAGGCCTTTGCGCTTACGTCCCGTGGTCGAGCGGCAGAGGCCATTCCGCTTATTCTTCGGGCTATTGAGATCGGTCCCGCCAGTCACCTGATGTACTCGGCTCTTGGAACTGCCTATCGGTTGGCCGGCAAGCCGAATCTGGCGAAGAAGGCTTACAACTCGGGGCTGGACCTGGCCGAAAAAGCGCTGCAGAAGAATCCTCGGGATACCATTCGGAAAGCCCAATTGGCCTATCTTTGCGCGCAGGTGGGACAACGCGACCGGGCAGCCTCCGAGGCAGCTCAAGCCTGGCAAATCGCGCCGGCTTCCGTGGAGGTTGGCTGGTGGCTGGTCCAGACCTGGGACGCGCTTGGGGAACGAGACCAAGCACTCGATATTCTTCAGCATCTTCCCAATGATGCCTTCCGGCGTCTCAATCGCGAAGCCGATTTGGCGGACTTTCGCCGGAGTTCTCGCTTTCTACAATTGATGGCACTTCGTCACATCCAAACTGGCGGCCCAACGAGCAACTAAACAGGCAGCCAAACAAGCGACAACCCAAATAAACAGTAACGCAAACAAGGAGATACGAAAATGGCGCTGATCGAATACACCGTTACGTGGGACGGTAAAGAGGCAACCTTTCTTCCCATGGTTAGAAGGTTTGACCCTGACGACCAAATTACCTTTGTCACCGAGGCATCGAATGTGGCCCTTCAATTCGACGCCAACGGCGCTTTCCTGCTACCGGTTGGGTCGACCGTTTATCGGATCGCGCCCCACAGCGCAGGAGAGGCCGCTCCGCAACCCCTTATGCCCGCGAAAACGATATGGGTGAAGTCAGGGGAGACCCTTGCGCCATGCGGTGCTATTGACAGCAACGGCAAATTCGTCGCGTGGCAGGGCGCTGGGTTTCCCGGCACTGGCAATGACAAGCCCGCCCACCCCGGTCCGGCATTGCCCTACGCGCAGCCCAGTCAGGGAGTCGCGCCCGGAGTTCCCAATGGAAGTGCACTAAACCACTGACGCTGCTTCACCCGTGGCGCAGCCCAAGTGCGCGAAACCGCAACCGGGTTCTAGGGGCGGTACGCCGCAATGCTGGTGTCGGTCTCCCACATGCGCACTTCGGCGAAGTGCGCCAGCGCCGGGCGCATACCGGCGCTCACCCCGATCGCAAAAATACTTGGCCAGATTCTCGGCCGACCCTTCAACATAGGTCGAGTTCTCCCATCTTGTTGCTCAGCGCCGCCGTCGCAATGAATATGAATAATATCGACGAGCCAATCAAAGCAGTCTCGCCGCTGTGACTTTCAGCTTCGGCAAGCCATTCGGCAACCTGAACTCGGTTCGTTGAGTGACATTGGTCTAATCGTAGCTGGAGTAAACGAATGGTTTCGGCATATCCGAGCTGTGCCCGGGAAATCCGGGAGTTCCTCCAACCGAAGGACAAATCCGTTCGGTGGCGTTCCGCCCCCCGCGAAGTATGTCATTAAAAGCATTGAGGTTGGGTCCCCATTCAGTGTTAGGGAGGAGCTTCTTCGAGATCTCGTCATAGAACTCGTCTAGCGACGCGAAGTTAGCTCCGTCGATTTCGCAAATCGGTCTTGGGGGCCGGCTCAATACTCCGCCTTTCGTCTTTCGCGCGCGGCAAGCGCCTCGTGCAATAGCGACTTGATGTAAGTCTGGTACGGCAGGCCCTTCCGTTCAGCCTGCTTTCGGGCCAAAGCAAGATCGGCTTCCGGGATCCGCAACGCCACCACTGGCGCTGGCGCCTTCTTGGACGCCGCGATTCGCTCCTGGAGCTTCTCCCTGGTCAACACCTGTGCCTCGCCGCTTCTCACGGCAGCCCGAAGCTGTTGACCATGAACATTGCGGTTTTTGTACCACCATTCTGCTTCTTCCGCCTCAGTGGCGAAGGCAGGCACGGCCCCTTTAGGTTGCTTCTTCGCTTGTTTCTTCAATGAGATTTCTCCAGAAAAGCCTTCATGTCCGCAATACTAGCCGGAAAGGCGGTTACGGCACGCACCTGGCCACGGCGAACCGTCCACACAACCGACAACAAACGGCCTACATTGGTGAGGCCGACAGAACGATACCGTTCTTCGCCGTCGATGAGCTGGTAATCCAGGTCCAGCGGATCGTTGGTCAGCACTTGCTCGAATTCGACCGGCGTTACATTGTGGGCTGCTAAATGCCTCTTGTTGTCTTCATCCCACTCAAATTCAGCAGCCCACACCCAACATGGTATCGCAACGTATATACGTTGCGATACCATGTTACCGTGCGGGCCGATGTCATCCAGCTTCGCTTCGGGGCACCAGGGACAAAAACTGTTGTTGACCTTCGAATTAGAGCTGCCGACCTCCAAGGGCTGTTTTCTACGCTACGGAGACCGCCGATGAGGAGCGGCGGTTACGGCCGGTACGCCGCGACGCTGGTGTCGGTCTCCCAGATGCGCACTTCGGCGATCTGCGCCAGCGCGCCGGGGCGCATACCCGCGCTCACCCGATCGTAGAAATACTTGGCCAGATTCTCGGCCGACGGATTGATCGCGTCAAACGGCGGCAGATCGTTAATGAACCGGTGGTCGAGATAGTCGATCACCTCCATGGTCAAGCGCTTCAGCTCCACAAAGTCGATCAGCAGGCCGTTGGAGTCGAGTTCAGGGCCTTCCACCGTGATTTGCACCCGGTAGTTGTGGCCATGTACGTTCTCGCACTTCCCCTTGTAGTTCCGGAGCGCGTGTCCGGCGGCGAACGTCCGTTCCACGGAAACTTCAAACATCGAAAAACTGTTCCACCTCGCTGATCTCTGTAGTAAACGCGTAATCGGGCAAGCTATCGAAGAACACTTGCCCGTACCGCTGCTTCGTAATACGATTATCCAGCAGAACCAGAACGCCGCGATCGGTGCGGCTGCGGATCAGCCGGCCAAAGCCCTGCTTCAACGCCAGCGCGGCCTGCGGCATCTGGTAATCGTAGAACGGATTTCCGCCTTCTTCGCGCAGCCGCTGCACCCGCGCCTCCACCACCGGATCGCTGGGCACGGCAAAGGGAAGTTTGTCGATGATCACGCAGCTCAACTGGTCGCCCTGCACGTCCACGCCCTGCCGGAACGACGCTGTCGCGAACAGCACGCAGTTGGGCGTCCGCCGGAACTCCTCCAGCAAGGCGTTGCGCGGGGCTGAGCCTTGCAGCAACGTCGGGTATTCAATCTCGAAAGACACCCGGTCGTAAACCAGCCGCATCTGCTGATAGCTGGAGAACAGCACGAACGCGCGGCCCTGGCTATGCGCGAGGATGCGGACGATTTCATCCGAGGCCGCGACTGTGAAGGCGGGGCTCCGTGGATCGGGCAGATGCTGCGGGACATACAGCAGCGCCTGCTTGGGATAATCGAAGTGGCTGGGCACCACCAGTGAACGCGCCGATTGGATGCCGAGCCGCTTTTCCACAAATTCGAAATTGCCGCCCACGGCCAAAGTGGCCGACGTCAGGATCACCGTATCGAGAGCGTCGAACAGTTTCTCGCGCAGTATCGATGAGACGTCGATGGGCGTCGCCTGCAGATACACGCCGCGCCCGCGCCGCTCAATCCAGTACACGTACGCGGCATCGCCGCCCTTCATCCAGAACTCCAGCGCCTGCCGCAGTTCAAAGCTGCGGCGCAGAAGAGGAGAGACTTCATCGGCGCTGCCCTCGATCGTTTGCAGCCGGGTCGCGAGCATGTCCAGCGCCAGCAATACCTCTTCGTATTTTTCGCGATGCGTTTCCAGGAACGCTGCGTGTCCGCGGAAGCCGATTCTGCCTTCCACCGAACTGAAGGCCAGAAAAAACATCTCGGTCCGGTTTTCGAGTGTGGTCAGAATCTGATCGAGTTCGACCGAACCGGCGTTTTTGCGGCGGGAGAACGACGCGATATCCCGCGACAGGTCCAGCAATTGGTGATTGCTGACGCTCATTCCGAAGTACTGCCCGGCAACATCCTCCAACTCATGCGCTTCGTCAAACACCACCGCCGCATACTCCGGGAGAATGCCGCCGAACTCCTCGTCCTTCACCGCCAGATCGGCAAAAAACAAATGATGGTTCACGATGATGATGTCGCTCTCGTGCGCGCGCTGATGCATTTTCGTGATAAAGCAGCGTTCAAACTGCTGGCAGCGCTGGCCGGTGCAGGTGTCCCGGCGGGCATCGATCTTGCTCCAGGCCGGACTGCTCTCGGGCAGCTTCTTGATTTCCGCGCGGTCGCCGTTGACGGTAGTCTGCTCCCACGCCCGGATGATCTCGAAATCGGCGACTTCTTCCAGACCCGCTAGAATCGGCTCGCGCGCGGCATCGTAGACTTTCTGCCGGCACGCATAGTTCGCCCGCCCTTTCATGTAGCAGACCTTCAGCTCGCGCTCAAAATGCCGCTGCAGGAAAGGAATGTCTTTGAAGAACAGTTGTTCCTGCAGGTTCTTGGTTCCGGTGGACACCACCACCCGTCTGCCCGACAGAATCGCCGGAACCAGGTAAGCCAGAGTCTTGCCGGTACCCGTGCCGGCGTCCACCAGCAAGTGGCGTTTGTCTTTGAGCGCCGCTTCCACGGCCTCCGCCATGTCCAACTGGCCCGGACGGAACTCATACTTGGGATGCCACCGGGAGAGAACACCCTGGCGCGAGAAGAACTGGCGCGAGTTCAGCGTTTTGGCCGGCGATGTCGACAACACTCTTATTGTAGAAGTACGTGTCAAGATGAGTAGTGTAGATGGCTGACTTTCGTTCTCTCGAAAATGGATTGATTCAAGCGCTGGCTTTGGAGGGCCGGCCTATTGCCGTGATTTTTGGCGACGAGCCGCCTCCTAATACTGAGAAATTCGTGGGGTCGGAACCCAGTGGATGCAGTTTTTGGCGTCTTGCCGCCGAAGGCAAAGTCTTTTACACCGTGCCGGAAGATCATTACAACTGCCCGATCGGGAGCCACACCCATGGCATTTCGCTTCCGCCCCCGCGATCCGGGGAATTGCCGCAGTTGCTGGATATCATGACCGGGATCGGTTACTTGAAGATGGAGGAAGTGCCCGGAATCCCCACACTCCAGAGCCCGCCGAAAACCATTGCCTATGCGCCGCTGGGCGAATCACCAGCCGACCCGGACGTGGTGCTGGTGGTCGCGGTACCCGGTAAGATCATGTTGATTGAGGAGGCTGCCCTGCGGCTGGGCGTTCTGGCCAAACTTCCTTTGCTCGCCCGGCCCGCCTGCGCGGCCATCCCGGCGGCGCTGCAGAAGGGCGTCGTGGCCAGCGCCGGTTGCATTGGCAACCGGATTTACACGCAGATTGGCGACCACGAACTCTATGCCGCCATTCCGGGCCGGTGGCTCCTGGCGATTTGTGAGTCTCTGCGCACCATCGTTGACGCCAACAACACGCTAGAGCGGTACCATGAACTCCGCAAGAGAGAATTGGCGACGCAATGAGCGCTGTTGGTTAGGGTTGGTGGTCCCCTCCCTGACGTTCGGGGTTAGACGAATCAAGTAGAACCCCAGGATTACTGGCTGGTCGTAGGAGTGGTGGGAGTGCCCGGCTGTGGCGTCCCCGCCGTTCCTGCCGCGCCCGTAGCGCTACCGGTTGTCTGCCCCGTTTGTCCGGGCTGTCCCGTCTGCCCAGCTTGCTGCTGTCCGGGAATTTGCTGCTGCTTTCCGGAGTCGTTCTTGAAGTCGTAAACGAACTCCCATTCTTTATACTTCTTGCGCTCGTTAATGATCTTGATGCCCTTGCCTTCATACTTGCTGGCGACGCCCGCGATTCCACCGCCAGTCGTGCCGCTGCCGCTGGTGGTCGAGCTGGTCGCGCTGGTAATGGACGACGGCGCCTGTCTCGGAGTGTTCAACAGATTCTGGATGAGTCCAGTCGCTTGATTGCCGGGAACACCCGGCTGACCCGCCGTCGTGGTAGGCGCACCGGGTACGATTGGAGCCGGAACGAAACCGCCGCGGCCCTGGATGAAGCCGGGCGGCGGCTGGGGCGGATTCGGATTGTTCGGATCATAGGGCTGCAGCGGAAGCGCGGGCTGCGGCTGCTGTGGATTGGGATTGTTCGGATCGTACGGTTGAGCCGGGTTCAATATCTGACCCGGTTGCGGAGGTTGGCCCGGTTGGCCCGGCTGACCCGGCTGCACTGGCTGGCCAGGCAAGGGAAGCGGTTGCAACGGCTGGTTGGGATCGTTGGGATCGTTCGGATTTGTGGGCTGGCCAGTTCCGCCCGGGGGGCCACCAGCCATTTGATCGCTAGGCCGCCGCACCGTCGCCAGATTTAACCCCGCGCTCTGGTCGGCCGGATTCGTCCCCGTCGCAGAAGCATCCGCCGCTTGCTTGTCCTTATCCGCTTTCAGCGGATCTTGCGCCTTCTGCACCAGGGAGTCCGTCAGAATGCCTCCCGGCCCCATGTGAATTATGCGCCAGTCGTCCTTGCCGGTCATCGGGTCTTTGTATTTATGCCGCAGAAACCGGATGTTGTTGGTGGTCTCCAAATCGTCCATGGACGCAGGATAGCGGCCGAATTTGCGATAGAAGAGTTGAATGGCCCGGCGGTATTGCATGCCGCGGTCGACCAGAAGCTGCTCGCGGGCCCGCTGCGATTCAAACGCGACGCGTGGCATCTCGTAGTACAACCCGATCGCGATCAGCGCAGCCATCACAAAGATCATCAGCAGCGCGAACCCGGATTCCTCACGCCGCCTTGTTTGTCTGATTCCGCGATGCGTCATATTCAGCTTTGCTCCTCCACCAGCGGCAGTGTCTGCTGGTTGTTGGCTTTGAATTGCGTATCTTCCACCACGGCGGAGTTGAGTCCAATTCGCACGATTTTGTACCGCTTCTTTATTGTCTCGCCTTCCGTGACAACCAGGATGTCCTCACCGTCCAGAAAGAAGGCGCGCTTTGGCGCGGTAGTCTGGTGCGGATTGATCCAGCCATAGAACTTGAGCGGAATCGGCGGCGCAGTGGGCGGAGGGGGAGGCGGAGCCGGCTTCGGCGGAGCCGGAACGGTTCGGGGAACGAATGTGTTCAGCTTGATGGGTGGCGGCTCTTTGATGCCAGCCTTGGCGATTTCCATCGTGCCGAAATCGAACAGCGAGCGCCCGCCTTCCGGCGAAACCGACTGCAGCTTTGCCAGTAGGGCGGTGTGCAAGGTCGGATCGATCTTATCGCGCGGCGGGGTGTCCTTGCACTTCAGGCAAGGCCGGAATTCCTTGAGATTGTGTCCTTGTCCCCGGCGCGCCCGATTCGCTGTTGGCGCAGTAGGAGTTGGGAGACCCGGCACAGGCAACGCCGCCGTGGAGTGGGGTGCAACCGCCGGCTCTTCTTTTGGGCCGCTGAAAAAGATGAAATACAAAGCGACTAAGACCAGCGCTCCGAGGATCCCAATCTTCTTGGGCTCGGCGCCAACACCGCTGAGCTTGAGATTCATGGCGTGGCGCCTCCCTCCGTCACCAACGTATCCAGCTTTACAGACCACGCGCCGGGGGGACACCGCTGCGATAGTTCTGAGCGAAGGGGTTCGGACTCGAGCCCGCAGTGTCCCCATCCGCGTCGAGCCGCACCGACTCCGCTGAGCTTGAGGTTCATGGAGTGGCGCCTCCTTCCGTCACAAACGTATCCAGCTCTACAGACCAGGCGCCGGGGGGACACCGCTGCGATAGTTCTGAGCGAAGGAGTTCGGACTCGAGCCCGCAGTGTCCCCATCCGCGTCGAGCCGCGCCGACTCCGCTGAGCTTGAGATTCATGGCGTGGCGCCTCCCTCCGTCACCAACATATCCAGCTCTACAGACCACGCGCCGGGGGGACACCGTTGCGATAGTTCTGTGCGAAGGGGTTCGGACTCGAGCCCGCAGTGTCCCCATCCGCGTCGAGCCGCGCCAAGCTTCTTGGGCTCGGCGCCGACGCCGCTGAGCTTGAGGTTCACGGCGTGGCCCCTCCCTCCGTCACAAAAGTATCCAGCTTTACGTTGACGTTGAGCAGGTTCGAGCCTTGCTCCGGCGTGGCGTTCAACCCTTCAATGATCAGCAGGCGCTTGGATTTGTCGAGCAGATTCACAAACTGGAGCACATCGTCGTA
>DATFZA010000127.1:0-6844 GCA_035314765.1 Bryobacteraceae bacterium | reverse complement strand
TGGACAAGTCCAGTTTCCGGACTTCCGTTCCTAGCTCGGCAAAGTCCGGGAAGTCGAACAGGCCCAGAGCCGTCTCCGCGGGCCCAGGCACGATCTGGATGAGACCGCTCTTGCCCATCTTGACGAAGGATTTCCAGGTCTTACCTCCGTCCTTGGTCTCGAGCAGAATTCGGGCGGATGCAGACCCGCCGCGGCGTTGCGCTCGTTGTGGATCGAGCCAGGCCGGCGCTTGCCCGCCGGAAGTGTTTTGGCTGTGGCCGAGAATAAAGCCATGCTCTCGTCCCGAGAAGGCAATGCAGTCGTAAACGGTGGCGCGGCCGAACGTGTCCACTTCGCTGGCCGCGCCGATCTTCGTCCAGGTCTTGCCGCCATCTGCGGTCTCATATGCCGCCTTCGGATACCCAGCCGCGAATCCGTGGTTCTCATCCGGAAAGTAGATCGCTTCCAAACCAGCCAGCTTCGCTAGCCTGGACCACTTATGACCGCCGTCGCCGGTTTTCCAGACTGCCTCGTCCGTCGCCATCCAGCCGGTCCGCTCATCGAGAAAGGCCAGCGCTTGAGGCTCTTCTCGTAGGTCGGCTTGAGACCAATGCGCGCCGCCATCGTCAGTCAGCAGCGCTACCGGCTGCGGATTGCGTTTGGCAAAGCTCAAGACCCCTGCCGCGACGCAATGCTCCGCCGAAGGGCAGCGAAAATCGCGGATCTCTAGCGCCGACTCATTCTTGTCGTAGAAATATTGCACCGTCCAGCGCTCCGCGCCCCAGCAGCAGAAAGCGATACCGAAGAAGACCAGGGCGCGCCGGCCCACCAGGCGCATCGCCTTACATCGCACCCATCATCACTTGGAACCAACCAGGACACCGCCTACGCGCGCCGTCTGGTCCAGCAGGCGCAGGCAGCCAATCTGCTCGCCCACCGTCGTGAGCAGCTCCATCTCGAAGCCGGAATGCGGGTGCAGGTCGCGATGCTGCACGTTAATCACGCCCTCGATTCCACGGCGGGAGATGATCGGAGCGGATAGAAACGCTTCGTACGTATCTTCCGGAAGATCGCTGAAAAACTTAAAACGGGGATCGGTGTAGGCTTCGCGCGAAATCGCCAGCAGCCGGCGCTCCCGCGCCACCCAGCCGGTTAAGCCTTCAGTCAGCGCTAGCCGGACCTTGCTCATCACGCTGGGGTGAGCCGTGTTGGAAGCCTTGAGAACCAATTCATTGCGCTCCAGCAGGTACAGCAGGCAAGAATCGCACTCCATGAATTCCACCACCATCGACACGATGCTCGACAGGACGTCCTCGAAAGGTGTCTCGCGAATCATCAGCCGGCTGATTCTCTGCACTAACTGCAGCTGCTGCTCGGTCCGCTCCAGCCGCTTTTCCAGTTCCCTCGACTTGGACACACCCTATTATCCCAAACTCTTTATGGAGCGGACGTCCTGTTTTCTACCTTGGGCCGGTGGGAGAAATCCGCCCCGACCTAGTGGGGCCGACCCCCTGGTCGGCGGGCGACCCCCGGTCGCCCTCGGCAGCAGCCTAGCCCCTAGCTCTAGCCCCGACCGTAGGGAGGGGCCCCCCCCCGGGCCTCCAATACCTCGTCGTACCTGTGTGCTACGCTGCTCTACGCAGCGTCTGCTGCTGCTCGAGATCCGCCACTTTCACGTTCTTGGCAAGACCCAGAAATTGCAGCGCCCGGATGGTGCACCAGGTGATGTCCAGCTCATACCAAGCCAGACCGTGACGCGCCGACGTTGGATGCGCATGATGGTTATTGTGCCAGCCCTCGCCGAACGTTACCAGCGCAACCCACCAGTTGTTCTTCGAGTCGTCGCGCGTCGGGAATCGTTTCCTTCCCCACAGGTGCGTCGCCGAATTCACCAGCCAGGTGGCATGCAAGCCCAGGGTCACGCGAAAGAAGATGCCCCAGAACAGGAACGGCAGTCCGCCGAACGCGAATAGCAGGATACCCAGAATCGTGAGCGGCACCCAATGCCACTTCGACAGCCACATCAGGAACCGGTCCTTCGCCAAATCCGGAGCATACTTGGCGCACATCGCCGTGTCGCAATGCGTCACGTTGCCCACCAGCATCCAGACAATGTGCGCCCACCACTTACCGTCGCGTGGCGTGTGCGGATCGCCATCTTTGTCCGAGAACTGATGATGGATGCGGTGCGTGGCCACCCAGAACACCGGGCCGCCTTCCAGCGCCATCGTCCCGCAGATGGCCAGAAAATATTCGATCGCCTTCGGCACCTTGTAGCCGCGGTGCGTCAGCAACCGGTGATAGCCCATCCCGATCCCCAAGCTCATCGACATCCAGTAAAGAACCAGAGCGGTTATGAATGCGGGCCAGCTAAAAAAGAAAAAGGCGCCAATCGCGCCCAGATGGAAAATGGTAAATGCGACACAAGTAATCCAATTGATCCCGTCCCGCTTAATCAGCGGTGCGGAAGTGTCCGGCGAGTACTCCACAGTTTTCATCATGAAGGTTCAATCTGAAAGTAACAGGGAGCAGGGTTTTTGAGTGTAAGACTTTTGTAAGAACTTTCAGATCAACAGTTTGCGCAAGCCCGGAAGTGTCACCTACCTTTGTGGCGAGGTACGGCGAAACCGCCCGCCCCGGTAAGGGAAAATGCTTACACTCAGTTAGCTCAGAAGCTAGCACAGGGCTGGGCGGCCCACCAATTCGGAAGGAACTCGTAATCTCGAAGCCGCCCGCAGCACCGTTGTGCGAGCGAGTTCCTCAAAAGCGGGAAGCGCGGTTGGCTGACGCTCCAGCAGGTTTCTTTACGCGAATGATCAGCGGATGGTCGGGGTCGGTCAGAATGCTCTCGCAGTTGAGGCACTCATCGCCTCGCGATTTGAACCACAAGTACGCTTCATACATGTCCAGCGATACGAACGCATCGGCGTCAGGCTCCCAATAGGTGCCAAAATTCGCCTTCAATTTGCGGAAGTGGAGCGGAGTTTCGCCTCCGGAGATCTTCGTCTGAGCCGCGCGAATGAGACGATGCGGGAAGCGAAACATTGTCTCGACGTAGCTGGTTGAAGCCAAATGCGACCAGAGCTTGACCACTTTGCCGGTAGTGTCGAAATCGCCAAACGGGCGTACCCGGTACCCGCGAGCGGCAAACTCAGAACAGTTCCATGCCGGCGCCAGGATCAACAATCCATCCGGGCGCAGCACCCGCCGCATTTCCCGCAAAGCCATTTCCGGATGTGGAATGTGCTCCAGCGTGAAGAAGGTCCACACTGTGTCGAACTGCCCGTCGGGAAACGGCATCCCGGTTGCCGAGGCTGCAACAAAAGGCTTGTGGAAGTAGCGTTTCGCCTCCGGAGCGATATCGAGGGCCGTGTAATCCGCCACCAGATCCTGCAATTGCCCCGAGCCGGCGCCAACTTCCAGGACCTTCTTATCCTGCAATTGGTACTGCTTGACGTAGTCCGCAAGCGCCAGCTTAACGCCTTTGCCCACGTTTTCGAGCGCCAGATCCACATATGCGCTGTTCTGCTTTCCGCTCTCGGGTTTGGCATAAACCGTGCCGTAGAAGTTCTCGATCTGCGCCCGCGTTTCCGCGGGATCTTCCTTCAGACTGTCGGTCGAGTAAGGATAATAGCCGATCACCAAGACCGCGTCTAAAAGAACGAACACCGCCAACACCCGAAGAAATACGAGGTGGAGGGGCGTTTGCTTCTTGACAGCCATTCCCACCATTGATCGACCGAAACGGGGGCGACCATTAACCCGCCCTGTGGGGCAGGTTATCAACCAGCGGCCGATTATTAATCGGCCATGCCGGGTTACAAACCAATCTAGCTACGAATTGTGCTCGACGCCCAACACGTCTTTCACCTTATCCAACAGCGAGCCCAGCGTGAATGGCTTCTGCAGATACGCCGTTCCAGGCGGAAGCTGTTCAGCGTACACCGCCGGATCGTCGGTGTAACCGGAGACATACAGCACCTTCATCTGGTGCCCTTCCTTCTGAAGTTCGGCCACCAGTTCGCGGCCGCCGATCTTGGGCAACATCAAGTCCGTGATGATCAGATCGATCTTGCCCGAATACTGGCGGGAAAGATCCAGCGCCTGTTCGCCGCTTTCGGCTTCCAGAACTTCGTACCCCTGGCGGCGAAGAATCTTGCGGACCAGCGCGCGGATACCGCTTTCGTCCTCGACCAGCAGAACGGTCTCGGGCGGCGGAACAGGCGCGGCCACCGGGGCCGGAGGGGGTGTCGCTTCCACCGGCGGGACTGGCGGCTCGGGCTCCGCTGCCACCGGCTCCGGAGCGTGCAACTGCGGCATCTCGACCTTAGGCGCGGGCGGGAGTGCGGTCAAGGGCAGGTAGAGGTCGACCGTGGTGCCAGCCTGCGTGGACTCCGCGATCACCACATCGCCGCCCCACTGCCGCACGATTGCGTACGCTTTGGCTAGCGACGGAGAAACGAGAAACGACTCAAACAACGTTGCGCGCGTTTCCTCATCCAGCGGCTTGCCTTCATCGGTGATGGAAACCACGGCGTATTTCCCGGGACGCAGTGAAGAACCCGGTCGCGGAAGCGTCTGTTGAATGGTGCACTCTTCCGTGGCGATCGAGATCACTCCGTTCTCGCCGGAAACTTCCCGTGCCCGCCGGAGCAGCGCCTCGATAACCTCCTCGAGTTCGCCCGTTTCCGCCTTAGCGCCCATCCGCTCCGGATGGAGATGCAACTCCAATTGGCTGGAGCCGGCAATCGCTTGCAGCTTGGTCTCAATTTGCGTCAGTTGCTGGTGGAGGTCGATCGTCGCCGGGTCGGCGGCCTTCAACCGCGTGTAATCCAGCAATTGATGCGTTAGCGTTGCGATGCGTCCGGTTCCGGTCAGAATCTCGCGCACATCCGCTTGCAGCGGGCTCGCCTGCGGGATGGAGTGAGTCAATTCCTCGGCATAGCCGTTCACGATCATGAGCATGTTGTTCAGATCGTGCGCCAAACGGCTGGAGAGCCGGGTGACCGCGTCCACCCGTCCGGCTTGCACCGCCTGTTGCTCCAGCAAGTGCCGTTCGGTCGCGTCCAGACTAACCCCGACCAGGTATCGCGAGTGCCCGTCTTCACCGGTCAGAATACGCGACGTTTCCCGGATCCAAACCGGCGTGCCGGCGGAGAGTGCGCGATATTCGCAGGTCACTGTCTCGCCATGCGCCGAGGGATTCTCGATGGCGGCATGATAGAGCTTGAGCGTCGCCACGCGGTCGTCCGGATGGATGTGCTGCCACGGCTCGTCCCCGAGCAACTGGCGTGCTTCCTGGTTGGCGAACAAGAGCTTATTGGAGTCCAGGTCCAGCGCCCAAATCGCCGCCCGCAGATTCTCGAACATGGCCGAGGGCGCCAGCGTCTCTTCTTTCGGAGCGGGCTCGGGAGCGGGCGCCGGCGCTGGCTCTTCGACATGCGCCACCACGGGCTCTTCGTGAACCGCGGGCGGAGGCTCTTCTACACTTGCCAGCGCCTCGTGGACAACCTCAGGCGCCTGATCTTCCCTATGCTCTATAGTTGGCTCGATCGCGTGCTGAACCTCTGGCGCGGCCACTTCCACCGGAACCGCCGCAACCGGCGCGGGCGCGGGCTCGTGCATAGCAACAGGATGCTGCTCGATCGCCGGCTGCACCGGTTGCGGCCGGCCCGCGGTGATTTCCGTGACGTCCTCAATCGTCAACAGCGCTTCTTGCCCGGGAGAATCGTCCCAGTCGTGAATGGCCTGGATGGCAATTTGCAGATGCCTCTGCTCGGTGGAATCGGTCACCAATTGGATGCCCGTCTCGGCTGTCCCCGTGTTCAGGACCCGTTGCACCCGATCCAGCAGCCAACTGGGCAGCAAACTATCCAGCCGCCCACGCAGCGATTCTCCGCTCCGCAAGCCGAAAATGCGCTTTACAGCCCGGTTGGCCGAGAGAATCGACAGATCCTTGGAAAGAACTAGCAGACCTACCGGCAACGCTGCGATGATGTCCTGGTAGTAGCGCCGTTCGGTTTCCACCAACGCCAGGAGACGTGCTACTTCCCGGGCTTTCCATTGTTCGAGATCTGCGCGTTCCATTGATAGGCTCTGCATCAGTGTCGAGCTTTCTTTGGATCGCACCAAGGTATTGCAGGGCTAGACTATCCCCCCGCCGGTACTGGAACGCTACCGCTTATCCTCCTGGGCCTTATCCTCCTGGGGTGCTTGCGTCAGTTTCTCGAATTCGGCCAACTGTTTCTTGGCCACATCCGCGTCGTTGGCCGGAGGCGACGACAGGAGATAAGCTCGGAGATTCTCCACCGCGCCGGAATAGTCGTGTTTTTGGGCCAGAATGATACCCAGCAGGTGGTTCAGCTTCGGGATTCGATGCTCGCGATCGGTATTGATTCCTTCGCGGGCGCTTTTTTCCGCCACGTCCAGTTTCTGAAGTTGCAGATTGGCGACGGCATTAAAGTACCAGTCCATGGGAAAATCCACGGGATTCAAATGCAGCAGGCGGGAGGTCGTATCCGCCACTTCGTCCCATTTCTGTTCCCGTACGGCGAGCAAAGCGAGCTGTCCATAAGGGTTGATGAACTTCGGGTCGGCTTCGAGTGAACGTGCATAGGACTTGCGCGCCGCCTCGAGGTTGTTCGTCTTCTGCTGCGCGAAGCCCAGTTCGTACCACGCTGCCGCAAACTTCGGATACTCGTCTACCGCCTT
Source organism: Bryobacteraceae bacterium (assembly GCA_035314765.1). Taxonomy (GTDB): domain Bacteria; phylum Acidobacteriota; class Terriglobia; order Bryobacterales; family Bryobacteraceae; genus DATFZA01. Next base: position 154 of record DATFZA010000127.1, on the reverse strand, counting down.
TTGAAACTCACTTTCCGCTTCATCCCATTTTTGCTTCTTCTCCGCGGTCCGGCCCTTGTCAAAGGCCTTTTTCGCATCTTTGGGCGCCATCGCCGTGGTCGCGCTGATGGTGAACCCTTCTACGTTGCCTAGCCGGTGCAGCACCAGCGTCCCC
>DATFZA010000126.1:0-4909 GCA_035314765.1 Bryobacteraceae bacterium | reverse complement strand
ATCGCCGACATTCTGCCTGCGCCGCTGGGTGGGTGGTTATTGAGAACGCCCTGGATCCGCAAGTTGGCGGAGCCGTGGACGCGCAAGGGGCAGATCGTCGAAACGACTTCCCTGCGAGGCTATCTAAAACTTTACGCACTCGCCAGTCTTCGGCCGATGCGGAGAAAATCGCTGCGCTTTTTTCGGGAGCGGAAGAAAATCGGTCAATGGCTCAAACTGTTGGGTGAACTTGCGCCCGCGAATTATGCGCTGGCGGCGGAGTTCGCGGAGAGTCCGCGGCTGATCAAAGGTTATGGATCGACGCATCAGTTGGGAACGCGCAATTTCGACGCGATCGTAGCCGCTTTGCCGCAAATTCGGTCATTGCCAAGTGCCGCAAGTCATCTGAAGAAGCTGCATGCCGCGGCTCTGGCGGACGACACCGGGCAGCGGCTTTCAGCGGCTCTGGCGGAGCTTGCGCTGGAGAAGGAATTTACTCGATGAAGATCGCTTGTTTAGGGGGCGGCCCGGCGGGCTTGTATTTCTCGATCCTCGCCAAAAAAGCCAATCCGGTTTGGGATATTACCGTGGTGGAGCGCAACCGGCCGGACTCAACCTTCGGATGGGGCGTCGTATTTTCCGACCGCACCATGGACGGATTCAAGGATTGTGACCCGGAAACGCACGCGGGAATTACCAATGCTTTTCGCCATTGGGACGACATCGACGTTTTCTTCAAAGGAGAAAAAATTACTTCCGGTGGCCACGGGTTCTGCGGCATCGCGCGGATCAAGCTGCTAAACATTCTGCAGCAGCGGGCGTGTGAATTGGGGGTCAAACTGCAGTTCGAAACCGAGGCGACGGACCCGGACGTCTATGCGTCGAATCACGATCTGGTGGTCGCCGCCGACGGCGTATTTTCCGTCACGCGCAAGAAGTATGAAGATGTCTTCCGGCCCAACCTCACGGTGCGGCGCAATCGATTCATCTGGCTGGGCAGCCGCCGCAAGCTGGATGCTTTTACCTTTGACTTTCGCGAAACGGAGTGGGGCTGGTTCAACCTGCATGCGTACCGGTTTGATGAGGACTGGTCGACTTTCATTGTAGAAACGCCCGAGAAGAATTGGCTCAAGGCGGGTATCGACGCGATGGATGGCCCGCAATCCATTGCCTTGTGCGAAAAGCTGTTCAGAGACCGGCTGGAAGGCAATGCACTGGTCTCGAACGCGGCGCATTTACGCGGCTCGGCGATGTGGCTGAAATTCAATCGCATTCTCTGCGAGAAATGGTTTCACAAAAACATCGTCCTGATTGGAGACGCGGCGCACACCGCGCATTTCGGTATTGGTTCGGGAACCAAGCTGGCCATGGAAGACGCGATCGCTCTGTCCCGGGTGCTGACGGAAGGCGGCCCGGATATCGCGGCTGCCTTGCAGCGCTACCAGGATGAACGCGAAGTGGAAGCGCTGAAGTTGCAAAGCGCGGCGCGCAATCGCATGGAGTGGTTTGAGCAGGTGGAGCGCTACGTAAATCTCGATCCGGTTCAGTTCACTTACAGCCTGCTCACGGGTAGCCAGAGGATCGGTCATGAGAGCCTCAAGCTGCGCGACGCCGGCTATGTGGAAAGAATCGAGAGCTGGGTTGCGGCGCGTAGCGGTTTGCATTCCGCCATTCCGCCCATGTTCACGCCGTTCCAGGTGCGCGGTCTCACTCTGAAGAACCGCGTGATCGTTTCGCCCATGGCGACGTACAAAGCGGAAGCCGGCGTCCCCAACGACTTTCATCTGGTGCATCTGGGAGCCCGTGCCATGGGCGGCGCGGCGATGGTTGTCACCGAGATGACCTGCGTGTCGCCGGATGCGCGCATCACTCCCGCGTGCCCGGGTATGTGGAACGACCAACAGGCAGAGGCGTGGAGACGCATCGTCAATTACGTGCATGCGCAAACCGACGCGAAGATCGCGCTGCAACTGGGGCACTCCGGCCGCAAAGGATCGACCCAAATCGGGTGGGAAGGGATCGATCAGCCGCTAGCCTCAGGTAATTGGCCCGTGTTGTCGGCGTCTCCCCTGCCCTATATCGAAGGGGTTTCACAGATTCCGGCGGAAGCCACGCGCGCCGATCTCGACCGCATTCTCGCCGATTTTGTAGCCGCCGCAAAGCGCGGATTGGCGGCTGGTTTTGACTGGCTCGAACTGCACTGTGGCCACGGCTACCTGCTGTCGAGCTTCATTTCTCCGCTGACCAATATTCGGTCCGATGAATATGGAGGAACGATCGAGAAGCGCTGCCGCTATCCACTGGAGGTTTTTCGCGCGCTACGCAAGGTTTGGCCGGCGGAGAAGCCCATGAGCGTTCGCATCTCCGCCTGCGATTGGGTGCCCGGCGGTCTCACCCCGGAAGACGCCGTCTGTGTTGCCCGGTTATTCAAGCAGGCCGGCGCGGACGTCATCGATTGTTCTTCCGGCCAGGTGAGTAAACAGGAACAGCCGGTCTATGGACGCATGTTTCAAGTCCCCTTCGCGGATCGGATCCGGAATGAGGCTTGTATCCCGACTATCGCCGTCGGCAACATTTTTGAAGGCGATCATATCAACACGATTGTGGCGGCCGGCCGCGCGGATCTCTGCGCGGTGGCGCGCCCGCACCTGGCCGATCCCGCTTGGACTTTGCATGAGGCCGCCAAGCAAGGCTTCTCGGAGATCTGGTGGCCGGATCCGTATCTAGGCGGCAAAGTTCAACTGGAGCGCAATCTGGCGCGCGCGGCGCTCTTGCGGATGCAAGCTTGAAGCTCAGCGGAAAACACGCGCTGGTCACCGGAGGAGCGCGCGGCATTGGCGCCGCCATTTCACGGGCTCTAACAGCACAGGGCGCTCGAGTCACGGTTCTCAGCCGGACGCCGCAATCGGTGGACTTCGAGTGCGAAGCGATCTCCGCGGACGTCGCCGATCCGCAAGCCGTAGCACTGGCGTTCCGCAGCGTCGTTCAGCGCTCCGGCCCCATCCACATTCTGGTGAACAACGCGGGACAGGCCGCTTCCGCTCCTTTCTTGAAAACGGGCGCTCAGCTCTGGCGTCAAATGTTGGCGGTAAACCTGGATGGAGTGTTCCACTGCACACAAGCGGCGTTGCCCGGTATGCTCGAAGCGGGCTGGGGACGGATCGTGAACGTGGCGAGCACTGCGGGACTCGCCGGGTACGCCTATGTCAGCGCCTATTGCGCCGCCAAGCACGCTGTCATCGGCCTCACCCGCGCCTTAGCGCTGGAATTAGCAGGCAAGGGCATAACCGCGAATGCTGTTTGTCCCGGTTATACGGCTACCGATATGACGCAGGAAACCATCGCGAACATCGTAGCGAAGACCGGCCGCAGCGCCGAGCAAGCCATTGCCGCGTTGGTGGAGCGCAATCCTCAAAAGCGCTTGATTGAGCCCGATGAGGTGGCGAGCGCGGTGGCTTGGCTGTGCCTTCCGGAAAGCCAGGCGCTGACCGGCCAGGCGATCGCTGTGGCCGGCGGCGAGATCATGTGATTATGCGTTACTTACCAGGCGAGACTCATCAGTTGCCGGGCGGCGGAAAAAAGCTGGCCGCCTATGAGGGCCGGCATTTTCGGTATGAATGCGCCGGTACCGTGGCGACCATCACGCTCAACCGGCCAGAACGAAAAAACCCTCTCACTTTCGATTCGTACGCCGAACTGCACGGGCTTTTTAGCGGAATGGCTCTGGCTGACGATGTGCGTGTGATTGTGCTGACTGGCGCGGATGGAAATTTTTGCTCGGGCGGCGACGTGCATGAAATTATCGGGCCTCTCACCAAGCTCGATATGCCTGGATTGCTCGCGTTCACTCGGATGACGGGCTCGGTGGTGAAGGCGATGCGGGCCTGCCCGCAACCCATCCTGGCAGCGATCGATGGGATTTGCGCCGGCGCCGGGGCCTTGCTCGCTCTGGCATCCGACCTGCGGCTGGGCACCGAGCGCAGCAAAACCGCATTTTTGTTTACACGCGTTGGTCTGGCGGGTTGCGACATGGGGGCCTGCGCGATGCTGCCGCGTCTGATCGGCCAGGGCCGCGCGGCGGAGTTGCTCTATACGGGTCGCAACATGAGTGGCACGGAGGCGGAGCGTTGGGGCTTCTTCAACCGTCTCTGCTCGCCGGAAGAATTGCTGCCGCAAGCGCAGGCGCTGGCTGCTGAACTTGCCGCCGGTCCCACATTCGCGCATGGCATGACCAAGAAGATGCTGCATCAGGAATGGAACATGGGAATTGACGAAGCGATCGAAGCGGAAGCGCAAGCACAAGCGATTTGCATGGCAACGAACGATTTTCATCGCGCCTTTCACGCCTTTGCGGCCAAACAGAAGCCGCAATTTGAGGGAAACTAGCATGGCCGAGATTCTGCAGCCAGCGCATTGGCCTCGACCCAAGGGGTATTCCAACGGGTTGGTTACTTCCGGACGTCAAGTGTTCTTGAGCGGAATGATCGGTTGGGACTCGTCCGGACGGCTGGTATCGGATAATTTTGTCGCGCAGGCGCGACAGGCGCTTCTCAACATCGTTGAGCTATTGGCTCTCGCGCAAGCTGGTCCGGAGCACATCGCGCGCATGACCTGGTATGTGGTGAACCGGGAAGAATACCTGGATTGCTCGAAAGAACTCGGTTCAATGTACCGGGAAGTAATCGGCTGGCACTACCCGGCCATGAGTGTAGTCGCAGTCTCCGGACTCATGGAAGCCGGCGCCCGGGTGGAGATCGAAGTGACGGCGGTTGTTCCGGTTTGAAGCACAGGCAAACGGCAGGTATTACGCTCCCGGCAACAGCGATTTCAAGGCCGCTGCGCCCACCGCGCCAGTCATGGCTGGAACAAACGTCAGCGCCATGCCCCGCCGCCGGTACTCGCCTTCCACTGCGTGATACCCCAGATACGC
>DATFZA010000125.1:0-7681 GCA_035314765.1 Bryobacteraceae bacterium | reverse complement strand
GAGGCGAGCGACGCCGCTGCCGAGCAATGGCTGAACGATCTGTCCTCCAAAAACCGCTATTTAGTGGATGTGTGGTCGGCGGCGTAGAGCCGCAACCGAATGTACACCGCCCCCGGAGTCGGCTCCGCCGAATACGGGTCCGTGATTTCGAAACCCCGCCGCTTATATAATTCCAACGCTTCCGCCATTACCGGCATCGTGTCTCCGACCATTTCGACATAACCGGCCGCGCGCGCTTCTGCAATGATGTATTCGAGCAGTGCCGCGCCGATTCCGCGGCCGCGAAATGCGGGACGGACATAGAGCCGTTTCGCTTCCGCCCGCCGCTCGTCCACCTTGCGCAACGCAACACAACCTGCCACTCCGTCCTCTTCCAACGCTAGTGCCAGACGCCCGGCCGGCGGCGCGTACTTTCCCGGCAAACCGGCCACTTCCTCAGCGAAGCCCTGAAAACACGGGGTGAAGCCGAACGATCGCCAGTATTCCTCAAACAGCTCGCGCACGGTCTCTACGTCCGCCGCCGAAGCCACTGCCTGAATCCGCATAAACGTTACTCTACTATCATGCGGCTGTTCATCGCTCTTTTCGCCTGCTCGGCGGCGTTCTCGCAAACTAGTCTTGACCAGCAAGTACGCGCGGCCATGGAAGGATTCACCGGCTCCGTCGGCATTTACGCCAAGAATCTGGACACCGGTCAAAGCTTCGGATTGCGCGAAAATGAGCGTGTTCGCACCGCCAGCACCATCAAACTTCCTATCATGATGGCGGTTTTTGACGCTGTTCAGCACGGCCGGGCTCGCTTCACTGATCCGGTGTTGCTGACCAAACGCGAAATGGTGAATGGCTCAGGCGTTCTCACCGAGCTGTCCCCGGGAGATCGTCTTCCGCTCCGCGACTTGGTTCACCTGATGATCGTGGTCAGCGATAACACCGCCACCAACCTGGTGTTGAGCCGCTACTCCGGCGATGTAGTCAATGCGTATCTTAAGAAACTCGGCTTCGAGCAGACTCGCTCGCTGCGCATGATTTTGGGACAGGGACCGCCCAAGGGCATCAGCGCTGCCGGGCGCGAAGCTGACAATGAGCGCTTCGGCATCGGCGTCAGCACGCCGCGCGAGATGGTGCAGTTGATCGAGATGCTCGATCGCGGCGACATCGTCAGCCCAGCCGCATCCAAGGAAATGATCGCGATTCTCAAGCGTCAGCAGGACCGCAACGGAATCCCGCGCCACCTGGGAGACACGCCCGTGGCCAACAAAACCGGTGCGCTGGACCATTTACGCAGCGATGTGGGCATTGTCTATTCGCCGCATGGCAAAATCGCCATGGCGATCAGTTGCGACGACATTCCAAAGATCGACTGGTCTTCAGACAATCCGGCGCTGTTACTGATTTCCCAATTAACGCAGATTTTGATGGATGGATTGGCCGGCCGCTAACGGGTTCCCTCGTCCCGCCCTACTTCAACTGCGATTCATGCGTCTTACCGCACACCAAACACACCTGCCGCCCATGCATTGGCCAACCCAGCCGGTGAAACCTCCGGCACCACCAAAATGCCAATCGGTCCAGCAGCTTCAAATAAACAGTGCCGCCGATCCCGCAAACTTCTCGCTACCGGCTATGCGAACTGGAGTTCCCGTTCCTGCCCGCCCACGGCTCCAGCACGCCCGTGATCTCTTCAAAAATGTAATTCGGCGATCGATCCCCTCGAATTTGGTAGTAATTCTGATAGTCGTAATGCGCCAGCACCGGCCGCGTCACCTTCTCATACATGGCCAGACGCTCGCGTATCGTTTCTTCCTGGTCGTCTTTGCGCGTAATCAGCGGAGTTTCATCGTCGTCGCAAACGGCCGCCTTCTTCGGCGGCTGATGCAGCAAATTGTAAATGCGTTTGCACTTCGGGCACTGGCGGCGCGAAGCCATGCGGCCCACCAGCGCGTCATTCGGAACGTCCAGATGCAGCAGCAGCGGCGCTGGCAGCTTATGTTTGGCCAGCAGACAATCCAGGAAATCGGCTTGTTCCACCGTGCGCGGGTAACCGTCCAGCAGGAAACCGTGACCGCAGTCCGGTTCCTCCAGGCGGCGCGCAAGCATGGCGTTCACCAAATCGTCCCCGACCAGGCCGCCGGCCGCCATGATCCCTTTCGCCTGCTTGCCCAGGTCGCTGCCAGCCGCCACTTCGGCGCGCAAGAGATCGCCGGTCGAAATCGACGGTATGTGGAGCCAGTCCGTAATTAGCCGCGACTGCGTCCCTTTGCCGCAACCCGGCGGCCCAAAGAGAAGAAGGACCACAGTTTCCCCTTTTCGAGACTCTATCTCACCCAGGTGGTCAAGATATCATGAAAACCACATGAGGACACTGGTTCTATTTTGCCTGATCGCCGCCGCTTCCCGCTCGGTGTTTGGCGAGACCCTGGAATTGAAGGCCAACCCCAAAACTGTAGTTTGGGGTCACTACTCCGCATCCACGCCGCCCGTCCTGCACGTTCAGTCCGGCGATACTGTAAGAATCGAAACTGTATCCACCGGCAGCCCTTCCCGGCTCGAAGCCTCCGGCGTGCCAGCCGATCAAATCCCGAAGAACTTCCGCGATATATTCGAGCAAGTGAAGGACCGCGGCCCCGGCGGCCACATTCTCACCGGTCCTGTCTATGTGGAAGGCGCCGAACCAGGCGACACACTCGAAGTCCGCATCCTCTCAATCGAAATGACCCTGCCCTTTGCCTATAACGGCTTCCGGCCGGGTGCGGGCTTCCTTCCGGACGACTTTCCTTATGCTCGCACCAAGATCATTCCGCTCGATCGCACGCGCATGTTGGGGCATTTCACGCAGGGCATCGACATCCCTTTGCACCCATTTTTCGGAAGTATGGGCGTGGCGCCGCCCGAGGCCAATGGCCGCATCAATAGCGGGCCCCCGTGGATACATGCCGGCAACCTGGACAACAAGGACCTGGTCGCCGGTACAACTTTATTCATTCCCGTCCACACCAAGGGAGCATTGTTTCAGGTGGGCGACGGCCATGCCGGCCAAGGCGACGGCGAGGTGGACATCACCGCCATGGAGACCGCGCTTACCGGCACCTTCCAATTCATCGTCCGCAAGGATCTGCACCTGCGCTGGCCGCGCGCGGAAACTCCCACGCATTACATCGTCATGGGTATCCACGAAGATCTGACCGAGGCCGCCAAGCTCGCTGTGCGCGAGTCCATCGATTTTCTGGTTACCGAAAAGCATCTTTCGCGGGATGACGCCTACATGCTATCGAGCGTGGCGGTGGACTTCGCCATTACAGAGCTGGTTGACGGCAACAAGGGCGTGCACGGCAAAATCCCCAAAGCGATTTTTCATTGACGGTTCACCGCTGGATCCGGCTCGATCCGCCTTTCGCCAGGGAGCGAACCTGCTCCAACGTAGCCATGGTCGTGTCGCCTGGAAACGTAGTCAGCAACGCGCCGTGCGCCCAGCCTAGCTTGAGCGCGGCTTCGGGCGCTTCGCCGGTGAGCAGGCCGTAAAAGAAGCCAGAGGCAAAGCCATCGCCGCCTCCCACGCGGTCGTATACGTCCAGTTCCATGGTCGGAGTGACATGCGTCTTGCCGTCGATCCAGGCGACGGCGCCCCAGTCATGGCGATTGGCGGAATGCACGTGGCGTAATGTGGTGGCGACGATCTTGACCTGGGGATGCTTGTCCCGCACTTGGCCCATCATCGAGAAGAATGCGCCCGGGTCGAGCTTCGAAGCACTCGCGGCTTCGGGACCCGGGATTCCGAGCCCTTTCTGCAAGTCTTCTTCATTGCCGACCAGCACGTCCACATTCTTTACGATGCGATCGATGATCTCTACCGCCTGCGCATTGCCGCCCCAAAGGTTCCACAGCTTCTCGCGATAGTTCAAGTCAAACGAGACGGTCGCTCCGGCCGCGCGGGCTGCCTGCATGGCCTCGATAATCAGCTCGCCGGTGGTCTTCGAAAGAGCCGCGAAAATGCCGCCGCTATGGAACCAGCGAACTCCTTTCGCAAAGATCGCCGGCCAATCAAAGTCGCCCGGCTTCAATTGGGCAGCCGCTTCGTTGGCGCGATTGTAAAAGACCACCGGGCCGCGCACTCCAAAACCGCGGTCGCTATAGACGGTGGCCATGTTCGGACCATTGACGCCGTTGTGCGCAAATGTTTTATAGAACGGAGTCACGCCCATGGCGCGCACCCGTTCTGCGATGAGATCGCCGATGGGATAATCGACCATCGCCGTGGCGACACCGGTTCGCATCCGGAAACAATCGGCCAGATTCGCGGCCGTGTTAAACTCCCCGCCGCTGACGTGGATCAGGCATTCCATGGCTTTGCGGAAAGGGATGATGCCCGGGTCCAGGCGGTGTACCAGCGCTCCCAGCGAGACGAAGTCCAATTCGTTACTCATCAGTGTCTCATCGTGAACGTGGACAAAATACCGCGACGCCCTGAGGCAGACGGACAAAGCGGATAGAGCGGATCGAGCAGACGCGGCGGACGGAGCGGATATAGCGGATTGAGCGGATAGAGCGCATGAAGCGGATAGAGCGGACGGAGCGGATCGAGCGCATAGAGTGGACGGAGCGGATCGAGCGAGAGCGGACGGGGACACTGCGGGCTCGAGTCCGAACTCCTTCGCTCAGAACTACCGCAGCGGTGTCCCCTGGCGCCCGGCATGAGAGCACGGTTGTCGAAAGAAGTAAGCGAACGGGGACACTGCGGGCTCGAGTCCGAACTCCTTCGCTCAAAACTACCGCAGCGGCGTCCCCTGGCGCCCGGCATGAGAGCACGGATCTCGAAACATCCAGCGGATGGGGACCTACCGCCCGGCATGAGAGCACGGATCTCCAACCATGAAGCGGACGGGAACCTACCGACCGGCATGAGAGCACGGAAACACGCCCCCTCATTTTCCCGCGCAACTGAAATTCCCCGCCTCGTCCGTGCTCCCGCTTCCGCTATACTTCGCCACCTGCGGATACGGACACAGCGGGCGCGTCCGCACCGTCGTTCCGGATTTCTGTTTGCTCGCGATAATCTGCGCAGGCGCGGTCTTATTCTCCACCCAGTTCTCCAGCGCCAGCGAAAGATTGCTGCCCGCATCGCCCGCCATCCCCGCGGTGGCGCCAAAGTCGTCCGTGCCCGCGCCGCCCCGGCAATGCTCCATCCCCGGCACCATGTACAGCCGCACGAACTCACCGGTAGTCTTCTTACCCATGAACTTCGTTACGCTCTCGTAGTAGTTCACGGTGCTGACCGGCGGAATCGCCGCGTCCGCCCAGCCGTGATACATAATGAGCTTGCCGCCCCGCGCGTGGAAGGCCTTTAAATTCGGGTCGGCTGCGTTGAGAGCCCGGCCCAGCTTGTCGTCGGCGATCTTCAACTCATGGTCCGGATGGAAATCCAGAAAGTCCTTATCCGATTCGTCCATCAGGAACTGCGAATGGAACTGAGATCCGAATGCGCCCTGGGTCGATTTGCCCACACCGGTTCCCGTGATCCACGCGCCCCAACCTCCTGGCTCCGCCTCGCCGCCGGGAGAGAAACCCGGATACATCGCCTCGCCCTTGGCGTTGCGCAAGCCGCCATAAATTTTGGTAAGCGCGCCGAGCTGCGCCTCCGTCAGGCAACTGTCGTTCTCCGGTCCTTTGCAGAGCAGCACCGCGGGATCGAACTTGCACGCCGCCGGGCTATCGATCACGCCGTCCTTCACCCCGTCGGACGCATCGCATGCAGTCAGCGCGGCATCTTCGATCGCCCGAAGCTTGCTCGTGGGAATGTACGCGCCCGGTTGCGCCAGCGCCTGCATGTTCCACAGAAATGCCGTGTTGAGCCGCGTCACCGGAATGGCCGGCGCTCCGGCGATGATGCCGTCATAATCGGCCGGAAAACGTTGCGCTTCCATTAGAGCCTGCCGGCCGCCGTTAGAACAACTGGCGAAATACGAATGCTTGGGCGCCTCGCCGTAAAATGTGCGAATCACTTCTTTCGCTTTGTCCGCTGTTTCATGAATTGCCCGATACCCGTAGTCGACAATCTTCTCGTAATGACCGTAAGCCCAACGCCCGTCCGTCCCGCCCGCTTCGTGCCCGCTATCGGTGGAAGAAGCCGCGTAACCCGCCTTTACGGCCAACGCCAACGGAGCGTAGCTGATTGCTCCAGCGAAACCTCCGTTCCCGATGCCTTGATACTTTCCATTCCAACCGGACTCCGGCAGCCAGACTTCAAACTGAATGTGAGAATCGGCCGAAGGAGCAATCACGCCCTGCACGCGGCAATACGGCGGCGTGGGTGGCAGCTGCCCAGAGCCCGGCCGTTCAATCTTTTCGCCGGCGGTAACGGTTTTGGCGCTAGTGATGGTAGTTTGCGCCAGTTTCAGAGTGCTGAGGCTATCGCAGGTCGCCGCGGAAATGCCGCCAACGGCGGCGATAAAGACAAGAGAAAGTCGTGTTCGCATCTCGAAAGCACTATACAACAGAATTGGCGCCAGCAGCGTTTCGAGCACCGCGGGCCAGACGCGGACGCGCGACACAGCGAGCCCGACCCCAAATTCCTTCGCTCAAGACTATCGTAGCTGTGTCCCCCCGGACTCGAAATCGCGTCCCGAATTCAGCCCGTGGGCCAAATCGTACTCGCGGCCATCCGGACCAGACTGCCGTAGCCCCGTGAGCCGGACACATACCGTTCGCATTCCCACTGCGGATCCGGGCCGAAGTCCTGACCATACTGGCCTTGCCGTTCAAATTCCACGCCTTCATATCCATAGCAGTGGAAATATGTTCGGCTGCACCGCGTTCGCCGTTGAGACGCCTGGCGGCATTCTTCACTCCCGCAACCTCGATTGGTGGACGGAAAATTCGGCCCTGGTTCGCCACACCGCCATCTGCCATTTCGTGGGAGCATCGGCCGGCCCCTTTACCACCGTCGGCTGGCCCGGTTTCATCGGCGCATTCTCAGGAATCGCACCCGGCAGATTCGCCGTAACCCTCAACGCAGTGCTCAGCCTCGATCCTCCGCAACCGGCTCTGCCAGTAGAACTCCTGTTACGAACCGCACTCGAGGAAGCCCGAAGCTTTGAGCAAGCGCGCGCCCTCCTCAGCCAAACTCCCATTCCCTGCGACTGCCTCTTGTTACTTACCGGGACCTCGCCAGAAGAACTCGTGGTGATCGAGCGCACGCCGGCACGCCACGCGTTGCGCGTCCCTCGGGCCGGCCAGATAGCAGTTACGAATGGCTACCTGCAACTCGACGCCGGCATCGGCAGCACACCTTCCGCCTTGCTCTCCTCCACCTGCCAGCGTCTGGATCGAGTGGAAAAGCTTCTCGAAAATCGTCGCCCTTTAAACCAGGACGAGTGTCTCCAATACCTGAACGACCCTGAGATCCGGATGGACATGACAGTTCAACAAATGGTGTTCTGTGCCGCGGCCGGTGAACATTGGATCGGCGCCCCCCGTTTCGAGCAAGGCAGCCTGCAAGACATTCTTCGCTCCTGCGACTGAGCGCTACGTAGAGCAGGAGCATCCGTGATGCCTTCCACGATTCTCGATCTCGGCGAAGACCTTAGCAGCTTCCTTGCGAATCTGGGGCAGCCGATCGAGCGGACGGAGCGTGAAATGATCGTCTTCGAGTTGTACCGGAGAACGCTTGTGTCTAGCGGCAAGGCTG
>DATFZA010000124.1:0-9487 GCA_035314765.1 Bryobacteraceae bacterium | reverse complement strand
AAGGCAGCAGACGTGCTTCCTCGCCCTGACAATAGTGGAGGTGCACCTTGCTCGAAGGTCTATTTGCCGAGCTTCGGCCTACCCTGCGGAGCCTGACACGCAGTCCCGGGTTCACGTTGTTCGCAATTCTCACCCTCGCGGCGGGGATAGGTTCCAACACCGCGGTTTTCAGCGTCGCGGATGCATTCCTCTTCAAGCCCCTGCCCTTCCCGGACTCGGAACGGCTGGTCATGCTCCACGAACGCGCGCCGGGCAACACCACATTGCCGAGCGCCGTTGCTCCGGCCGACTTTCTAGATTTTCAGCGCCGGTCGTCCTCCTACGAGCAAATCGCCGCCTGGGAACAAGCTGATTTCAACCTGTCCGACACTGGCGATCCGGAAGCGGTCTATGCGAGCGTAGTGACGCCCAATTTCTTCGACACGCTCGGGGCAAAGCCGTTGCTGGGGCGCACCTTCGCGCCGGACGAAGACCAGCCCGACAAGAATCAGGTGGTGGTATTGAGTTACGGATTATGGCAGCGCCGCTTCGCCGCCGATCCGCGTATCGCCGGACGCCAAATCAAACTGAACGGAAGCGTTTTTTCGGTCATCGGCGTGATGGGCAAGAGCGTCCGCTTCCCTGTGGCCACCACGCTGTGGACGCCTCTCACGCTCTCGCCGAGAGTGAAAGCCGTCCGGGATGCGCATTATCTCCACCTGGCCGCCCGCCTCAAAGGCGGTGTTTCGGAATCGCAAGCTCGCGCGGAGTTGCAAACCATTTCCACGCTGCTCGGGAAAACCTACCCGCGAACAAATGAAGGCTGGGGCGTCATCGTTCAGCCTCTGAGCCAGTACATTACAGGAGATTTCAATCGCCGTTATTCGGTGCTGCTGCTGTGCGCGGTCTTCTTTGTGTTAATGATCGCCTGCGCGACTGTGATGAATCTTCACGTTGCGCGGATGTCCGGGCGCGAGAAGGAGTTCGCCGTCCGCACCGCGCTCGGCGCCAGCCGTTGGCGCATTGTGCGCCAAATCGTCGCGGAAAGCACCCTGCTTTCGCTGGCCGGAGCGCTGGTCAGCCTGTTGTTCTCCGGCTGGAGCCTGGCTCTGATCATTTCGAACATGCCGGCGGAGGTGGCGCGCTATATCCCGGTCTTTGACGACATCCGGCTGGATGGCCGCGCGCTGGCCTTCACCATTGCGATCGCCGTGTTCGCGGGCGTTCTCTCCGGCCTCGTCCCGGCGCTGCGAACCAGCCTGGATTTGAACGACACGCTGAAAGAGAGCGGACGCGGAATGTCCGCCAGCCGCGGCGGGCAACGTTTGCGCGGCGTTCTGGTGGCCGCCGAGATTGCCGCCGCGCTGGTGCTGCTGGCTGGCGCCGGACTGATGGTCAAGGGCTCGCGGTCGCTGATCCAGGTCAATCAGAATCTCCGTCCGGCATCCATTCTCACGATGCAGATTGTCCTGACCGACCAGCACTACGGAGAACCGAGCCAGCGCGCTCAATTTTATGATCGGATGCTCGAGCAGATCGGCGCGTTACCGGGTGTCGAAGGAGCGACGCTCGTCTCCAATGTTCCGTATGGCGCCAACGAGACCATCGTGCAGTACACGATAGAGGGCGAACCTGTCAGGAATGCAAGTGAGCAGAGATCGGCGCAGGTCCAGGTCATCAGTCCAAACTATCTCGACACTCTCGGCATAGCGCTCGTTCAGGGGCGAGAGTTCCGCGATTCGGACGGCCTGGAGGCCCCTGGGGTCGCCATCGTGTCTGAGAACTTCGCCCGCCGGAATTGGCCCGGCGCGAATCCTCTCGGCCGTCACCTGAGCTTGGCCGGCGCACCGGGCGGCTTGCTGACCGTCGTCGGGGTAGTGAAAGACGTGCGCTACGATCCGTGGCTAACCGAAATCCCGCCCGCCGTCTATCGGCCCTATCGGCAGTCGCCGCTCTACTATACCTACATCGCGGTCCGCACCAAAGGAGATCCGCGCGCGCTGGCCACACCGGCGCGGCGTGTGATCGCCGCTCTCGACATCGATCGCCCGCTCTTCGAGATTGAGACCTTTACCGCGTGATCTCGAACAACTTGATTGGTCTATCCTATGTGTCCGTCATGCTGACAGTGTTGGGCGCGATCGCGCTGGTATTCTCCGCGGTTGGTATTTACGGCCTGATGGCCTATTCGGTCACCGCGCGGACGCATGAAATCGGCATCCGTCTGGCCCTGGGAGCCGCACGGCAAGACATTCTTCGGATGCTGGCCCGGCGGGGGGTGGTTTTGGTCGTGATCGGTCTGGCGGTTGGGCTGGCCATCTCGATTCCGCTGGCACGGGTGCTATCGAGCCTGATCTACGGCGTCGGCGCGAACGACCTCGCTACGTTTGGAGGGACTTCGCTGCTGCTGGCCGGGGTTGCGTTGCTCGCTTGCTATGTGCCGGCGCGACGGGCTATGTCGGTCGACCCGATTCTTGCGTTGCGGCAGGAATAACCGGCGCATAATCCTGGGTAGGGGGCAATTTGGCCCACGAACGCTTCAGCGGGTTGCCGACTTTCATCCATGGGTTTCCGTGGGCGGCGTTTCACAGGTAATTACGCCGATTACTTCGATTCACTCCCTACCAACTTGGCGATCTTGGCAGCAATCTCATTGCGGACCTCCACGGTCTTAATCTCTTTGAACTTGCCGAATGCCGAGTCCCCACGATCCTTGTCCGTTGGGTCATACAATTCGGCTAAGGCGAGGCAACGATCCTTTTCTCCGGGCGGGAGCCTCAGAACCGCTGCCACAAGTATCTGTCGCACTCGGAGTTCAACTTGACCAGAATTCTCAACCAACCACGCCCGGCTTTTGTCGTCTAATCCACCGCCATGTACTATCCTGGAACGAATATCGTAGAAGATCTTTATAAGCCCGGCGACAGAGTCCGCTGCTGCGGGGTTGTCTGAGGCGATCAGTGCGGCGGCACGGTGGCGTATGCGGCGAGTGTTGTAATCCCTCTCCGGCACCAGCGTTGACTCCAACGCTGTGGCGTAGTCCACCACCCGATCCACATCATCCCGTACCGGGTTGAACGGCTTGGCCCCACCCGACAAGAAAAAGCGCCTCGCTGCTGCGAACCAGTCAGAGCTCCACGACTGGCTTTCTCGAACGCTATCGGCGAACACTTTCCACGAACCACACTTCTCTGACTCCATCTCAAATTTCGCAGGAGAGTAGCTGTTCAGGTCATTCATCGCTCGGCTTGGGGGAATAACCGTGTTGCCGCTTGGTGCTGTGATCGCCAGTTTGATAAATGCTATGTCACCACTCTGGGTAAAGCCGCAACAAGAGCAAGATGTCTTCGACATCGGTCGAGATGCCGTCGACGGGGGAGCCAGGAGAGGCGAGCGGCGCCTGCGCGTAGGATTTCTCGAAAATCCAATCGGCCCGTTCCACATCTCTGGACGAGAAAACTTCTCTAAGCTCCTCGTATCGAGGACCGACCAGGCGAATTGTAAACTCGCCAAAATCAAGGCCCTGCGCACGTGATTCGAGATTGCGAACTAAGACAAACGCCTTGAACATCAGAGCAGAGCGGACTCGTGGAAGCAGGGTTACGCAGCTTCCGTTTTTGTCGGACAAGTTTTCTCAATCAAAGCAAAATACGCCTTGCGAGTGGTTGCCACTAACGTCGAGACGAATTGCGCTTGCGTGCAGCGGACTCTTATTGCCAGTCTTGCTGTAACGCGGCTAAGGCGTCGTCGATACTTTCGTAGTGGCCAGTCCAATGGGTCTGGGTATTGTCGGCGTTGATTCGTATGATCTGCCAATCGTTCCGACTCGGTGCTCCGAAGTTCGCAATTCTCGCCGTCGTCCCATCGGGCATCCCGCCGACTCGGTAGCCAATTACCTGACCACTTGCGTATGTTGGCCCGTCACGAAACCATGCGTCTTCGTGCAGTGTGAACGTATACTGCATGTGACCTCCCACGCTCAATTGTAGCGGACGAGATTCGACGAGCCACGCACGGAAGGCTCGTGCGCTTGGAGTTCCGCCCGGACTGTTCCTGGTAAGTCCTAGACACCAGCGGTCGCTTTGCCGCGCAATTTTCTTGTTGGCTCACCGGCAAGAGCCTTATAGTCGGTCTTCGTTCCAGACGGCAGTCCACTCTCTTCCATCACGACGTCAGCGCCTGCTCCAAATCCGCAATAATATCTTCCGCTGCCTCAATGCCCGCGCACAACCGCACAAAGCCATCATGAATCCCCATGCGCTCGCGCTGCTTGGGCGACAAGTCACGATGCGAAGCGATCAGCGGACACAGCAGCAAGCTGTGAACGTCGCCCAGCGAGGTCGCGCTGACCACCAACTGCAGGCGGTCCATAAAACGGAACACATCTTCTTTCTTGGCGTCCTTGATCTCAAAACTCACAAGGGCGCCGTAGAGCCCTGCGGGCAACAGGCGACGGATCGCGGCGGCATCCGGATGCTTCGGATCGGCCAGATAGTGAACCTTGGAAACACGCGGATGAGAACCTAGCCACTGGGCGATGCGGCAGGCGTTGGCGCACTGGCGCTCCATGCGGATCGGAAACGTCTTGATGCCACGCATGGTGAGATAGCTCTCAAACGGGCCCAAAATCGGTCCAAACGTGCGCGACATGCTTCGGACGACATTGATGTACTCGCCATCCGCGGTGATCAAGCCGCCCATGACGTCGCCCTGTCCGGAGAGAAATTTGGTCGCGCTTTGCACCGACATGTTCGCGCCCAGCTCAATTGGCCGCGCCAGCAGCGCGGTGGCGAAAGTATTATCTACGATCACCGGGACGCCCGAGGCTTTTGCGGCGGCAGCGAGCCTGTCGATTTCCGGCACGCGCAAGAGCGGATTCGAAATGGTTTCCAACACCAGGCAGCCGGGCTTGTCCTGTTCGAGACGCGCGATGACGGCCGGGGGGGGTGCTCTTGATCCTGGTTGGTCTGTGTGCCGGTCTGGCAGTTTCTATCCCGCTGGCGCGGGTGCTATCGAGCCTGATCTACGGCGTCGGCGCGAACGACCTTGCGACGTTCGGAGGAACTTCGCTGCTGCTGGCTGGGTCGCTTTGCTGGCGTGCTATGTGCCGGCGCGACGGGCTATGTCGGTCGACCCGATTCTTGCATTGCGGCAGGAGTGACTTTACTGAACTGCGATGGTGACCGTATTCGACTGCACTCCGCCAATGGTCAGCACCACCGGCACAGCAGTGCCCTTCGCCGCTCCCGCCGGAATGGTGGCATTCACCTGATACAAGCCCACGTCGCCGGGCGTGAGTCCGGAGAATTGCACGGTCGCTTGCGCTCCGCCGATCATGACTATCGGCAGCGTAGGAGTGGATGCAAGAGGATCGCTGGGAGAAGCTACGCCAGTGGCCGGCCGATTGGTGACCGGACCGAGCCCGGTGCAGAAGATCTGGACGACCGTTCCCGCTGTCGCCGGGTTGGTGGACGAAACGAGATTGTAGTTGCTATCCAGAATCGCTCCTTGTCCGGTGCCCGCACCGTTGATTGCAAAGAGGCCGGGCGCGTAGGTAGCTAGGTTCACTGTCGGGCTGCTCCGCGGCGGTCCGGAGATCGCGCTGACGGGCACTTGCGAGAAACCGGCAAATTCCCACGGCACTTGTGCGTTCACTTGACTGGCGCTCGCATAAAATAGCGGGGCCGAGAGTCCGTAGAACTGAATCGAGAGACCACCCAGGCTGGTGGGAATCGGGAAAGATGACGCTGAGACGGGCACCGGCAGCAGGAAACTTCCAAACACCGAGGCGATACTGCCGGCAGCCACGGGGGCGGTGAAACTGGCGGCATTGACGACGCCGCCCGGGCTGACAGCAGGCTGGCTCGAAGGTTGCGCCACCGTCGCGGTGATGCTGGCAACGGAAATCAGGGCGCTGCGAGGCTCAGCGGAATTCGCCGCGACGCTGAGCATGAGCGTGGCTGGACCGGTCCCGGAGTTCGTCGTCGTAATCCAATCGGGAAGCCCGATTACCGACCAGGCACAATTGGCGCCCGTCTGGATTGAGATGTTCAAATCCCCCCCGTTCACAGGCGACTGGAGTGTCGTCGAAGAGAGCGCATATGTACAAGGGGCTGTCGGCATCCCCGTTCCGCTGACCGTCAGGACAAAAGGCGATCCGGGTGCATTTGTAGTAATGATGACGGCGGCGCTGCGAGTGCCTTGTGCCGTGGGCGCGAACGTTACGTTGACTGAGCAGTTCTGATTAGGCATAAGCGACGCTCCCGCGCATGTTCCGCCTAAACTGAAATCCCCGGGGTTGATACCGACGATTGCAATGTTGCTAATGGAGAGCGGAGCCGCACCGGCGTTTACTATCGGAATGGATTGACTGCCAGTGATGCCAGGTCCGACCCTTCCCGGAATCCCCGCGGCCACGGCCACAAGGGCGAGTTGCGGAATACCTCCGGCCACCACAGCCAAACTGTGCGTGTCGCCTCCAGCAATCGCCACAGCGCCGGTCAAGCCGCTTACCTGCGTAGGTACGATACTACTTTCGTTAGTCCCATTGCCCAGTTCGCCGTCATAATTGAAGTCCCAGGCCCAAGCCGTGCCGTCGCTCTTTAGTGCCAAGGTATGGTACTCGCCTCGGGCAATCACATACACTTCCGTTAGGCCGCTGACCGCCACTGGCACGTCATCACCATTGATTGAGCCCCAGGCCCACACGGTCCCGTCGTTCTTGAGCGCCAGACTGCCGAAGCCGCCCGCTGCTATCGCCACCACGCCGGTCAATCCTGTCGCCTGCACAGGCTGACACGTTCCAGCACCGCCGGTGTAGGGATTGGGATCGTTACCGATGAACATATCGCCCAACTCGCCCCTAGCGTTGTCACCCCACGCCCAAACCGTCTCGTCACTCTTCAGCGCTACACTATGAGCCGTTCCTCCCGCAATTGCCACCACGCCGAACAATCCCTGTACTTGGACCGGAGTGGTCACCACCGATCCGGTCCCGTTGCCCAGTTGGCAACTGTAGTTGTAGCCCCAAGCCCACACAGTCCCATCTGACTTCAGAGCCAAACTGTGGGAAGCGCCCGCGCCAATTGCGAGGACATCGGTCAGGCCGCTCACTAGCGTGGGGACGGGGCTGCTCTTGGTAGTGCCGTTGCCGAGCTGACCATAATAATTACTGCCCCAAGCCCACACGGTTCCGTCGCTTTTCAGAGCCAGTCTGTGAGTCTCACCCGAGGCAATCTCTGTTACGCCCGTCAAACCGTTCACTTCGACCGGCACCGCGCTGTCTGGGCCAACGTCAACGCCACCGGGTGCAATGGTGTCACCCCAGGCCCAAACCGTCCCGTTACTCTTCAGTGCCAAACTGTCAGTCTGCCCGGCCGCAACGGCCACAACGCCGGCCAACGTACTCACGGGCAGAGGCACATTACTACTCGGGCTGGTTCCGTTTCCGAGTTCTCCAGTTTCGTTGTCGCCCCAAGCCCACACAGTGCCGTCGCTCTTTAGCGCTAGGCTGTGATCGAAGTGTGCTGCAACGGACACGACACCTGTCAAGCCGCTCGCCTGGACTGGCACGACAGCAAGATCAGAGTAGGTTCCGTCACCGAGTTCACCGTCAAGGTCAGCGCCCACGGCCCAAACCGTTCCATCGCTCTTCAGAGCGAGAAAATGAGAGCTGCCCGTCGCTACCGCGGTCGGGCCTGCCAAGCCGCTGACTTGCATTGGCCGATAAGTCGAAAGCGGATCGGAGTTTCCGAAAGAAACATCGTACCCCCAGACCCAGACCGTGCCGTCGCTTTTCAGAGCCAAGCCGTAAGAGTCACCGGCCGCGATTGCGGCCACGCCGGTGAAGCCGATCACTTGAGCGGGTGCTGGACCTTCGGGGTACCTACCATTGCCGAGCTGCCCCAAATTGTTCTCGCCCCATCCCCAGACGGTTCCGTCGTTGGCAAGGGCCAAGCTAAAAGAATTGCCGGCCGCAATTGCCACTACTTCGCCAAGCCCGCTCACCTGTAACGGTATGCCGGCAGACTGTATTTGCGATGTGGCGCCGAGTGCGCCGGCGCTATTGTCACCCCAGGCCCAAACCGTGCCATCGCTCTTGAGCGCCAAAGCGTGATCGTAGCCTGCGGAGATCGCTATCACGCCGGTCAAACCAGTCACTTGAACCGGCACATTGCTGCCGGTGTACGTGCCGTCGCCAAGCTCGCCGAAGTCGTTCAAGCCCCAGGCCCAAACCGTGCCGTCATCCTTAAGCGCGAGGCTGAAAAGCCAGCCTCCAGAGATCGCCGTAACTCCGGTCAAGGTGTTCACTTGCACTGGCACGTTGCTATTCGTATATGTGCCGTTACCAAGTACCCCATTGGCGTTCTCGCCCCAAGCCCAAACCGTGCCGTCTTTCTTCAGCGCCAGAGTGTGATACTGACCTGCGGCAATAGCCGTCACTCCGGTCAACCCGGCCACTTGCCTGGGCACGCTTTGGCTTACGGTAAGCTCGTCCACGCCATTGCCGAGTTCCCCGGAGGCGCCGTAGCCCCAGGCACGCACGTTTGGCGTTTGGCCGAACGCACCGCAACACAAGAAGGCCACAACGATGGATAACTTGTTCATGCCCTTGGCAAGGATATCATCCAAACTACTGAACCGCGATGGTCACCGCGTTCGATTGCACTCCGCCGATGGAAAGCATCACCGGCACAGCAGTGCCCTTCGCCGCTCCAGCCGGAATGGTGGCATTGACCTGATACAAGCCCACATCGCCCGGCGTGAGTCCGGAGAATTGCACGGTAGCTTGCGCTCCGCCGATCATGACTATCGGCAGCGTAGGAGTGGATGCAAGCGGATTGCTGGGCGAAGCCGCGCCGGTTGCCGGCTGATTGGTAACCGGACCGAGCCCGGTGCAAAAAATCTGCACGACCGATCCCGCGGTCGAAGGATTCGTCGACGAAACGAGATTGTAGTTACTATCCAGAATCGCCCCTTGCCCGGTGCCCGCACCGTTGATGGCAAAGAGGCCAGGCGCGTAGGTGGCCAGGTTCAGCGGTTTCGGATTGCTCTGCTGGGTGCTAGTGCTAGCCGCGACCTCATTCTGCTCTTCAACTTCCAACTCCCAAGGGATTTGGGCATTCACCTGTCCGGCACTCGCATAAAACAGTGGCGCCGAACCACTATAAAAATCGATCGAGAGACCTCCCAGGCTGGTGGGAATCGGGAAGGAAGACACCGAGAGTGGAGAAGCCAGCAGGAAATTGCCAAACAGGGAGGCAAGGCTGCCAGGAGCTACCGGCGCAGTGAAACTGGCGGCATTGACAACGCCAGCATCAGTAATAGCAAGCTGGCTCGAGGCCTGATTAACAGCGGCCATGATGCTCGCCACCAGAACCAATGCGCTGCGAGGTTCACCCGTGTTAGCCGCGACACTTAGCGTCAGCGTCGCTGGACCGGTACCCGAGCTTGTCGCAGTCGTGATCCAGTCAGGAAGGCCGATGATCGCCCAGGCACAATTGGCGGC
>DATFZA010000123.1:0-5045 GCA_035314765.1 Bryobacteraceae bacterium | reverse complement strand
GATAAAGCGGTCGCGATCGGGCCAGTGCGGGTTGAAAGGATCGATCTTCAGGATATCGAAGAACAAGGTCACGACGATCTCGACGGCAGAGAGCGAGCCGCCGGGGTGACCGGACTTGGCGGCGGTGATCATCTCGATGATCTGGCGCCGAACTTGTTTTGAGATCGCCTGCAATTGGGCTAAGTTGCTGGTCTTTTGCATAACGCGCGTCTGTTCCATATGACGCTCTATTAGGGTAACAGGGGATGCGTGTGTGTCGCGTGGGTGTCCGGAATTGGGACTAGGTTCGCTCATACATTTTTTGTTTTTGGTGAAAACGGCGTGATCGAGCGATTCCGCGTGGGTGTCCGAAAGTGGGACTAGGTTCGTTCCTTCACTTTTGCTTTTCGGTGAAGACGACGTCATCGAACTCGTCTTTTCTTGGGGATTTTGGATAGCCGGCCTAGACGATGCAAGACTCTGCTCCCTGAAGGGGCTGGGTGGAATCACGGCCCGAGACACCGAGGCGGATGGGTCGGATGGGTTTTGCATCGGGTGGCCGGAGTTTGCGAAGACGATGGAATTCGGCGAGATCGCTGTCTTGGGTTCGTTCGAAGCCGACGACGGCGCGACGGACGGACTCGATCTGTTTCTCGACCTGTTCCTGGGCTTTGGCGGTGCGGAGGTCGTCATCGAGCCGGGGATTGCTCCTGTCGGTTAAGGCGGTTTCAACTGCCCAAGCGCGGCGCATGCGCCAGTGGGCTTCGGCGATGCGCTGGACGATATGGAGTTCCAGCGCGGTGGTTGGTGTGAGCGAACCAATATAATCCTGCTCGAGTTGTTCAAAAAGCGCGTGATCTTCGTTGCAGAGGACTATAGTTCTTGCGGAAAGGCCGTGTTTTACCGCGTTCTGCGAGGATTTCTGCTTGCCTTCCGCGGTTACGGGGCCTTGGGACTTGGCACCGTTGACGCGGGACGCTTCAATCTGGGCATCTGTTCTCATGAATTATTTCTCCTACCGAGACCAAGATACACGGTGGGTGCTGGCGGGCACGCATTGGATCCCTGTAAGTGGTTGATATGGAGGGAAAGAAAGATCTTCAATTGCCGTGACTGAATTTTTTGGGGATGGCAGCCACTTGGCCGTCGGTCGATTTGCGGTTTTTCATCGAGCCGGGGCGGGGGGGCAATGGCCGCCCTGGCGGCAGGTTGCGCGGCGGTCAGCACCCGACGTTCTTACGCGTAGATTTTTTGACGCATCTCCTGTATTTGATCGCCGCGCTACTGGGCATGATTTCCACACTTGGCACAAGGGTAGTCCATCCGCCTGTTTATCCCGTCATAATTTTATGACCCGCGATTGCGCAGGTTGCGACCATCTGCTGAAAGTCTCAAAAGATTTTCGAGTTGGCCTTGACATTTTCCAGAAGTAGAGACAGTATGGACTCTTGTAGTTTGGGTTCGTTCCCAAAAACCACAATTTTGGTAAGGTGGCCGTCATTTTTTATCTGCTGTTTGAGGGCGGTCGCGAAGGGAGTCTGTATGCGTGCTCACACTTTTGTCTTGTTGATAGCGTTCGGGATGTTTTGTTCGGCGGCGGATTTTCACGGAAAAGTCATAGACGATCTCGGGGCGCCGGTACACGGGGCAATAGTCACTCTGACGAGCAGCTCGAGGAATGACGGAGTCAGTGTTGCGATCAGCAACATGACCACGTCTGCCGCGGACGGGACGTATACCGTGCCAGGGCTCCCGACGGGGTCGTATGTGGTGTGCGCGACACCGCAGGCGACAGGACTCTTGGATTCGTGCGGTTGGGCGGCGACACAGCCAGTGGTTCAACTGGGAAGCGCGACTAACGCGCCAGTGGTAACCACGCAACTCCAACACGGCGCCGTGATTTCGGTCCGGGTGGACGATCCGCTGAGCGCTCTGACGGCCCCTGTGAGCGGGGGAGGGGTCTCGAATTTGTCGATGGGTGTGACGACGGCGTCGGGGCGATTTCACGCAGCTTATCGCGCGTCGTCCGATTCGACCGGACGAGCCTGGGGCTGACCTGGACCAATGGGAATCTGACGCAAGAGGTGGTGACGAACTCGCTGGTGAGTAAGGCGTTCACGCAGAGTTTTCAGTACGATTCTCTGTCGCGGCTGTACTCGGCGGCTGAGGTGCAGGGATCGACGACGAACTGGACGCAGAATTACGGCTACGACAACTTGGGGAACCGGTCGATGATGTATCCGGGCAGTTGGGTTCCCTTTTCGAACGTTACGCCACAGGCTTCTCCGGCTGCGCAGGGCAGTGGGTGGGCATTGGGCAAGACGTTGACTTCGGAGCCGTTCTCGAACAACCGGTGGACGCAAGCGAACTACGATACGAATGGCAACATGACCTCGAACACCGCGGTGACGAGCGCCGCGACAACAGTTTACGATGCGGAGAACCGGGTGCAGACGGTGGCGCTGCCGATGAACACGCTGCCGATGGGCTATCTCCGGTATTATTATGGCGGCGGTGGGCGGAGGGTAATGAAGGCGGTGTGCACCTCGACGAATCCGTGCACTGCGGGGGCGGGCGATGCGAAGGTGACGATGTTTGTGTATGACGCGGCGGGGGACTTGGCGGCGGAGTATAGCGCGGCTCCGCCGGTGGTGCCGGGGACGACGTACGTGTTTGCCGACCATTTGGGGAGTACGCGGATGCTGCTGAGCAGCGCGGGAGCGGCGGTGCGGTGCTACGATTATGCGCCGTTTGGGGAGGAATTGAGTGGGTTGAGTCCGCGGAGTGGTGTGGGGTGCTATCAGGATGTGACGTATCCATCGGCGACGGATGGGGCGACGCGGGCGAAGTTTACGGGCAAGGAGCGGGACAGCGAGACGGGGCTGGATTATTTCGGGGCGCGGTACTATCAGGGGGCGGCGGGGCGGTTTAGCAGCCCGGATGGTCCGTTCCGCGATTGGGATCCTGCAGATCCCCAGAGCTGGAATCTCTATGGCTACGTCCGGAATAATCCTGTGCGATACACGGATCCTACTGGCCAAGCCTGTGTTGTGGACGACAAGGGCAACGAGAGCGACGACACCAACCTTCCTGGGCCGTCGTGCGCCGATTCCCACGCGAGTGAGAACAACAACAAGCCAAGCGTGACTGTGACAGGAAAAGCGCCCGCAGTGCGGGACTTGGCCGCTGAGGCGGAAGCCGAAAGAGTGAGGCTTCAATACGCCGCGTATGTCCGGAATCGGCAGCGCGGAGAAGATCTGCCGTTGTCTCCGAAATCGCAGCAGTACATCATAGCAATAGCGAACGCTGCCCCTACGGTTTGTGGTGGTGGTGTCTACGTTTATGGAGGAAGGGAACGCGAGGGCCCAGGTGCGTCCGTGTTTTATGGTGGCATCGCGGAGCTTGACAGTCGTCAAGGTGTGAGCACCGGCGGACTCATCGAGGCAGGAGTCGGCGAGGGTGTCGTTGGTGGTGCAGGAAAGATTGTGACCACAGACTCACAAGGGCAGCTCGCTGAGTCTAATCTCATCTATGGCGGCGCCGGGGTCAAAACTCCGGTGGGTGGGGCCTCAGCGGGCGCAGTCGGATTCACGTCTGGCGCGGGCGTCTATGCCGAGGGTTTCTTGTTCGGTTGGGGAGGCGGGGCGGGAGCCTACGCGAACATTACTACTAACGCAGACTGCAACAGTAAGGGGCACCCATGAGCACTCTTGCTGTCTTCCTAGGGCCGGTTTCGTCGGCAGCTCACGGGGATGGAGACCCTTGGTTCACTTGGATAGTGATGGGTGTCGCAGCCGTAGTTCTTTGTAAGGTGTGGATGAAGTACATAAACAGAAGCCCAGAGACGAAGGTGGCCGTCCAGAATCTCCTTTGGATAAGCGGGGTCTGCCTTGCGTTGATTATTTTGAGCGTGCTCCAATTGGTTCGCACCTAAGGCGTTCTGGCGCGGCAGGTCTTATTCGTCGGCCAAATTAGGTGGCTAATGGTGAGCCGGAGCAGCGCGCGTTTTTTGGTGCAGATGCGGCGGTGGTCGCGAGATGACTCTACGCCGGTAACGACCCGCGCCGGATGATATTTTCCATTACTTCTGTAAATGTATCCACTTCCTCTAATGTCGTACAGACATTCGGCGTTATGCGCAGGTCTTGATACTCGCCGGGCGTATCGATCGCTACCGTCCAGATGCGATGCTTTTCCCACAAATACGCGGCCAGCTTAGAGGCGTTGAAGCCATCCACGCTGATGAAACCGATGGCGCAGGACTGCTCGGGGTCCTCACTGTTCAGGATCTTCACGCCGGGCAGCTTACGCAGGCGGTTGGACCAGCGCTTGCGGAGGTAGCTAAGGTCGTATAGACATTCGGCATGATGCGCAGGCCTTGATATTCGCCGGGCGTGTCGATCGCTACGCTCCAGATGTGATGCTTTTCCACAAATACGCAGCCAGCTGGGAGGCGCGACCGCGAATCCGGCCTTTTCGACGGCGGACTCTTCGGCGGGTTGGACGAGAACGCTGAAAGACAGTTCCGGACGGGTGGTCGAGACCGACTATATCAGCGGATCGAGCGCGCCCTATCCGTGGGGTGTTAGCGCCGGGATAAAAGAGGGCCATTATCGCCGGTTTGGCGGGAGCCAATGGTCGGCCGGACCAGGAGCGGACACACGACCGCGCCGGCCGCCGAAGCCGGAGCCAGCAGCCGGCTAGCCGAGTTTATTCCCTGCAAGAGAGGCGCTTACTCGATAGGGCTTCCTCCCGCGCCGTCAGATGGAGCAGGAGCATCGGAACACCAGCGATGTTTCGCGTCCAGCTTGACCGATTCGATCACCAGGTAGAGAGTATTGGCGCTGTTGACTTTGCCCGCCACGCAATAAGCCTTCTCAGGAAGGAGGCGGAGGATCGCGGGCGACATCCCGATCACCGGCGACTGGAGCGGGAACGGGCATACCAAGATCGGAATTTACAGGCCGAACAATGGGACCAACGGGCTGTTCATTCTGGACACGAACGGGGACGGGACGCTCGATACCGGAGACCAGGTGTTCACTTTTTCAGGAGCGGGGATGCAA
>DATFZA010000122.1:0-9749 GCA_035314765.1 Bryobacteraceae bacterium | reverse complement strand
CGTGATGACGGTTAAAGCTCACCGAGGCCAGGTTATGCATAAGATGCGGGCCGACTCCTTGGCGGAGCTGGTGAGAATGTCGGAGATGCTGGGCACACAGCGCGCGAAAGAATTGTAGGCGCGGGCAGCACTCAGGCTTCACTGTTTTCTGTTAAGAGGCCTTTATTGTCAAGAGGCCCCGAGGGGCCACCAATACCAAGGTCTAATAGACATTTCTTCTGAAACGCAGCACAATCGGGGAAAATGGCGAACCGTCCCCTAGTTTCGGTGGTTGACGATGACGAGTCCGTCCGTGAGTCCATTGAGGGTTTGATGAGGTCTGTTGGCTTCGCAGTGAAGGCCTTTGCTTCGGCCGCGGAGTTTTTGAGTTCGGACCATCTGAGCGATACCGACTGCCTGATATTGGATGTGCGGATGCCGGGGATGGATGGGATTGAACTCCACCGTCACCTGCTGGCAAGTCATCGTGAAATGCCGGTTATCTTCATCACCGCCCATGGATCCGATGAGCGGTTGCGCTCAATGGCTGTAGCGAACGGCGCGGTGGATTTCTTGAGTAAACCGCTGAGTGAGGATGAGTTGCTGAGTGCAGTCCGCAAGGCTCTGAGCTCGAAATGATGCAGAATGAAAGACAACGGACTCGAATGAGATAAAGACCAACATGTAAACGTGCTTCAGTTGCGAGGTTGGAAAAAAGGTGCTCCCATGAGTAATATTGGTACCCTCGTCCACGTGGTGGACGATGATGTGTGTAATATTGGTGCCCTCGTCCACGTGGTGGACGATGATGAGTCGGTGCGCGAAGCGGTGGGAAGTCTGATCCGCTCCGCAGGATGGAGGGCGGAAAGTTTTTCGTCGGCGCAGGAGTTCTTAGCCAGCACCCGAGCTGAAGGACCGAGCTGTTTGGTTTTGGACGTGGAACTGCCCGGGTTGAGTGGACTCGATCTGCAACAAGAGCTTGCGAAGGCGGACGTTCAGATCCCGATCGTTTTCCTCACCGGGCGCGCCAATATTCCAATGTCGGTGCGAGCGATGAAAGCAGGCGCGCTGGATTTCTTGACGAAGCCCATTGACGATGAAGTCCTGTTGAATTCGATCCGGAAGGGCATCGCCCACTATCAAACACCTCGGCAGCCACGCCCCGGGACTTTGCCGTCACTAGCCGCGATCGATGACGTGCGCCTGGAAGAGCGCGTCAAGGAGCGGACCCGCATCGCCCGCGAACTGCACGACACGCTGTTGCAGAGCTTTCAGGGGTTGATGCTCCTCTTTCAAACAGAAGTCGGCCGGCTTCCCCCGGGACAAACCAAGGAAGCGCTCGAAAAAGCTCTCGATACGGGGGACCAGGCAATCGTCGAGGCCAGGAATGCGATCCACGATTTGCGTTCCTCGACGATGGCCGCCAGCGAGCTTGTGGAGGCGGTGAAAGCCCTGGGCGATGAACTGGCTTCCCAGGACTCAGCGCGGTTCCGTTTGATAGTGGAAGGCCCGCCACGGAATCTGCAGCCGATCGTCCGGGATGAAATCTACCGGATTGCCCGCGAGGCGCTTCGGAATGCTTTTCGCCACGCGCAGGCGCACCGGATCGAAGCGGAAATCCACTATAGCGACAAGGTGCTGCGCGTGCGTATCCGGGACGACGGACGGGGCATGGGCCCCGAAATCGTCGGAGAAGGAGTGATCCTCCACTACGGTCTGCGCGGAATGTGCGAGCGCGCCACACAAGTCGGCGGGCAGTTGAATGTCTGGAGTCGAATTGGAGCCGGAACGGAGATAGAGTTGAATGTACCCGGCTCGATTGCATACAGAACAACGCCGGCCCGCGCTCGTTGGTGGCGCAGGCTTCAGCCGAAGCAGGACAACTAAAGTCTGTGCCGCCCAGCGGCGTTCGCTTAAGCTCCGAAGGCGGTCGCGTGGTCGAGATCGGCGATCATACCAGGCCGTGTGGGCGTTGGGCGCCATCCCAGCCGTTCCCGCGTTAGCGCGCTTGAAGCCGGAGCGTCGATACCCGCGAAGAGGCCGAGCCAGCCAAAATGTCCGGCGGCCTCCTCGGGGGACAGGGAGACGACCGGCACGTTCAGGCCGCGGCCGATTGCGTGAGCGATCTCGCGGACCGGCACGCCCTCTTCGTCGACCGCGTGATACCGGGCTCCAGCCGAACCCTTAACGAGTGCCCCCTTCTCCAGCGCCAGCCTGTAGAGGGGGGCAGTGTCGAGCAGGTGCACCGCGGGCCAGCGGTTGAGCCCGTCGCCGACATACGCCGAAACACCCTTCTCGCGAGCTACAGCGATTGCGTAGGTGACGAGGCCTTGCTTGTCCCGGTTGTGAACCTGCGGGAGGCGCACCACCGACGTGCGCACGCCCCTTGACGCCAGCGAATCTGCCGCCTCTTCGGACGCGCCGCGGGGCACGGCGGAACTGGGAGCGGACGCATCTTCTTCGGTCGCGAGGCGGCCCGGCGTGACGACCATCCCGGTTCCGGAGGTGACGATCAAGGGGCGCTCAGAGCCAATCAGGGCGGAGCCGAGAGCCTCAATGGCGCGCCTGTCTGCCTCGCAGTTAGCCATGTACTTTGAGAAGTCGTGGTTAAAGGCCAAGTGAATCACGCCATCGGACATGGCTGCTCCGCTGTGCAAGCTCTCCAGGTCTTCAATATCCCCTCGATGCGCCTGGGCGCCAGCGGCGATAAGAGACTTGGCGCCCGCATCGGAGCGAGCCAGACCGAGCACCTGATGGCCCGCGTCGATTAGTTCCTGAACAACAGCGGTACCGATGAATCCCGTAGCACCGGTTAGGAAGACACGCATACGATTTCTCCTTTACTTCATTTCATGACCGGGACCGCATTTGGGCCCGGTTGTTAAGATGGTGGTTCAGGGAATACGATCTAGCTGTTGAGTCCGAATTATCTTCGCGATCGTCCGGAAGGTGCATGGACCCGCTCTCAGATGTGCTGTCGCTGCTGAAACCGCGCAGTTATGCGTCCGGTGGCTTTAATGTGGGTGGAGAGTTGTCCATCCAGTTCCCCCAGCATGAAGGCATCAAATGCTACGCCCTGGTTTCTGGCCAGTGCTGGCTGTCGGTGGAGGGCGTTCCCGACCCGGTGCACATAGAGGCGGGCGATTGCTTCCTGCTGCCGCGTGGGCGGCCTTTCCGCCTGGCCAGCGACCTGACGTTGACGCCGGTCGACTTTCGCACGATTTTGTCCATGGCGGGAGATGGCCGCATCGGCACGTTCAATGGCGGCGGGGATTGTTTTATCGTTGGCGGGCACTTCGTCCTTGCCGGGAATCATGCCGGCATCCTGTTGGGGATGCTGCCGCCCATCGTGCATATCCGGAAGGAATCGGACAAAGCGGCGATGCGCTGGGCTCTGGAGCGGTTGATGCAGGAGCTGCGCGAGCCCCAGCCGGGCGGCTTTCTGGTGGCACAACACCTGGCCTACATGATGCTGGTGCAGGCCCTGCGGCTGCATCTGGCCGAAGGTTTGAGTGGTGGCGTTGGGTGGCTCTTCGCCCTGGCAGATAAACAGATGAGCGCGGCGATCAACTCGATGCACAACGAGCCGGCGCATGGCTGGACGATACAGAAGCTGGCGGAGCGCGCCGGCATGTCGCGATCGACCTTCGCCCTGAAATTCAAACAGACGGTTGGCGCCTCGCCCATGGAATACCTGACGCGCTGGCGAATGCTGCTGGCCGAGGATAGGCTGACCAATTCCAGCGATCCCATATCCGTTATCGCCCTGTCGCTCGGCTACGAATCCGAAAGCGCCTTCAGCACAGCCTTCAAGAGGGTCATGGGCTGTTCCCCGCGGCAATATAGCCGTGGCCGGAATCCGAGTTCTTCTACGTGGCAAGGCCGGACCAGGGGGTCCGGCGCCGACGGGGCGTCGGCCCCACAATCACCCAGCGAGGCGGTAGCTGCCCGAGCCAATCAGCTCGAACTGATCGCCGGTTGATCGGCGGTTGGAGCCTGCTTCAGGGCATTAGTCGTTGCTAGCGGCGGCCCGCCATTCGCGGCGAACCTACGGAGGCCGAGTGGAGTCGTGGCGCGCGAGCCGCGTGAGGCAATCCACCGGGGAGCTTCTCAGGCTTACGCCTGATTCCCCAGCGCTTAGGAAACCTACACAATCAAGACATGGGGATCCGTACATTGGTCTTAGGTCTGATGGGGGCGGCAAGTCTTGGCGCCCAACATCACTTTAACTGGCAGGATGCGTGCTTTGCGAATCCTGGAGCCCCCTTTTGCTCCGGCCACGACTTTGCGGTCAAGCCGGTAAAGCCGGCTAAAGATGCGTCCACTCCCTCAGACGTCGTCACGAACCCAGTCCCCTCGACGCCCCAGCCCGTGGCGCCCGCGCTGATCGTGGTCGGCAGAATCGACTGGCGATTCGCCGATCCTTCCGCGCAGGCGCTGGCGGGGTTCAACTTCAGCGACATCTCGGTCTCGCCGATCGCCCGCAACCTCATCGGGCAGTTAGGGGCCGCCGCCAACCAGGGCGGCCTCAATGAAGGGGAGGTGCAGAAAATCTTCGACAGCCTATCCGGCGCGGACCAAGTTGTCGCTTCCGTCCGCGACAACGGGATCGTGTTCCTGATCACCGGTAGCGCGACAGAAAATGCTCCCACGCTCGAGCCGGGCTGGAAAGCCG
Source organism: Bryobacteraceae bacterium (assembly GCA_035314765.1). Lineage (GTDB taxonomy): Bacteria > Acidobacteriota > Terriglobia > Bryobacterales > Bryobacteraceae > DATFZA01. Next base: position 5,095 of record DATFZA010000122.1, on the reverse strand, counting down.
TGCGAGTTGTCGGAAATGCGATGCTGATCGGGCAGGAGGAGGCGGTAGATCAGGCGGCTCAGCGCATTTCTATGGGAAGCCCGCGGTCTGAGTTGACGCGCTTGGCCGAACAGCTTTCCGCCAACAGCGAATTTTGGGCCGTCGGGTCAGGGCAGCTGGCTGGTCCCCAAGCGGTGAGTGCGGGGGTGAAACGATTCTCGCTCGCCATGGCGATCCGCGACCGCCTCACGAGCGAAGCGGTTTTCGAATTCAACCAACCGCCCGACGCTAGCATGCTTCGCGCGTGGCCGGCCACGTATGGCACTGCCATGATCGAAGGCCGCCTGGTCCACGCGAGAATGTCCATGGAAGCCGGTGAAATGCAGCAGCGTTTCTCGCAGATTGCCGCCAGTCCCCTTGGACAAAACCTGGCGGCTTTGGTCAAATCGGCGCGCAACCTGCCAGCTTGCTGCGCTCTGGTAACCAGACACACCAAAGCGGTCATCTATGGGTTGGATAGCGGGCCCAAAGAAGTGAAGTGAATTTGGAGTTGAGCGTGGATACGGATCATTTGCATTTCGCCGGAAGTGCAACCGTACCTATCGCGCCACGAATGGCCAGGCAACATTCGCGAGTTCGAGAACGCCATCGAACGCGCGGTGGTGCTGGGCGCCAGCGACATGATCGAGCTGGAAGACCTGCCGGAAGCCATCCGCGATATTCCGAACGCCGCCGGCGCGAGCGCGGCCGTCCCGCTATGGGGCGCGATTGACAAAGCCAAGCGACAGGCCATCGCCCGGGCTTTCGAGCAGGCGGGAGGCGATCACCCGGCGGCGGCCAAGCTGCTGGGCGTGAATCAGAATTACTTGTACCGGCTGATGCGGAACTTAGGTATGCGGTGACTCTGGCATGATTGTGTGAACAGCCCGAGAGAGTCACCGGTCCAGCGTGTTCAGCCGCTACTGTTCTTGCCCAAGACTCATCGCGGCCGGGACTGATTGAGAAGGATCGGATGCGCATCGCCTCCGCGCGCTCGTCCGGTCTTGTCGGCCATCTTGCGATTCAGATTGTGCAAGAGGATCGTGGTTGGCGTAACTTTCCAGATCGCCATAAAGAATTGTAACGGTCTCCGCTTGAAGCGCACCACTCTGCGTCGGCATTATGTTCGCAAACGCGAGAGCCGGCGCGATCCAAGGAGGTTTGAGATGGCCACAACCACACAGCCCGACGTTCTCGCGAGCGCGATTATGGGCAAGCTCTACGACGTGCTCACCAACGGTGATGCCACGGTTCCCAAGTCAACTGACAATTTCTTTAGCTGGTGTACGCCGGGAATTCCGGTAACTCCGGAAGATTTCCGTTTCTTATCGCAAGGCCTATCCGGAGTTGTTACACCACAGGCAGCATCTACTCTGGTGTCCGCTACCTCTGCTGCCGCGGGTTCCTCTGCGTCCTCGACCAGCGCCGCGGGCAGTAGTTCGGGAGGCGGTCTTACACCGGCCCAGTTAGATCAGCTTCGCGCGTCGGACACCAACCGCGTCTATCAGCAGGCGGGGATGCTCTCTCGCATTCTGGACTTCGTGCCCGACCTAACAACCATCACCAATCAGCAGTTCTCGTCGTTTAGCGTTGCTAACAACGAGGGTTCGCTTTCCGATCGTTATAAGTTCATTTTGACGATGAGCCAGGTGATGGATCAGGACCTTGACCAGGCAACCAAAGACAAGATTGCGAAATTCCGTGGGCTGCTCCAAACGACCAGCCAGAAGACGGATTGATGCGCGCCTGGTTGTATGTCAACGCCGCATTATCGTAGGCCGCCATCTTCGAGTTGTACACCTGCACCAAGGGACTGGGACCGGTAACTTGGGTCACATCGCCCGTCACCAGAAGCGGCAACGAAATTTCCATCCTGGCATTCATCTGTAAGCGGCTGCCAAAATGTCCGAATCCCGATCCGTCACTGGACTGGACTTAAAGTCAGAAACTCAACTTCACTAAAGGAAAATCACATGCCTAACGAATCTTTCGACGTAAATTGGAGCGACGTTCCACTCACGAACCAAATGACAAACATGTCCTGCTGGGCCGCGTCCGCGGCCATGGTGGTCGGTTGGCGCGACCGCGTCTGCATCGACCCGGCCGCCATCGCGGCGGGAACCGGCGCCTGGGCGGCATATGCGAATGGGCTCGCGCCTTCCGACATCCCGACGCTCGCTAGCGCGTGGGGACTTACGGCGGAACCTCCGCAGTGCTACGGCGTGGACGCCCTTCGCGACCTGGTTCAAGCCAAGGGACCATTGTGGGTTGCGGCCGCTGTTCCCGGTCTTCACGCCATCGTAGTGACCGGTATCTATAGCGACGGCTCCGACAACACGTTTGTCCGAATCGACGACCCCTGGGATCGGGATCCCGGAACCCCCGGCGCGCCGGGCGCTTATCTCAACACCCATGACAACGGCAGTCAATACGTGCTGACGCTACAGCAGTTCAGCCAGGAGTACGAAACGCCCGGCAGCTATCCGAATATGAATATTCAGATCCTGCATGCAGAAGGCCGGCAGTAGGTTTAGACGGTCGCGGGCTTAAGTCAACACAGGCTAAAGCCTGTGCCACGAGCAGCCGCCACGAGCAGCCAAGGTGGCACGGACTTTAGTCTGTGCAGAAACATCACAGGCGTGGCCATCGGGCTGTGCCTGTTGTGTCTGCTCTTTGTGCGGCGCGTTGGTTTAGTCTGCTTGGGAAAGAAATCAACGGCGTATGGCCGGAGCAAATCCTCAGCAATCGATTCCGCCATCGACCGTGCAACGAACTCCCGCTTGAGTTCACTTAGAAGTGGCGCCTACAATGTCTTCATATTTCAAGGTGCGCGTTAGTCAAGCTGCTGGGCTCCTCCTAATTCTGTCCGTATGCGCAGAGCCGGCTGCTTCACAGCCGGGCAAAACGGAAAATGCGCTGCGTGTCTCCTTCACCGGGAAATTCGTAGCCGAGAAAGACGGCGGAGCCGAAGCGTTCCATTGGGTCCTTGATGCCTTGCCCGGTCCGGGCGACGTCCTCATTACCGACGCCACGGTGAAAGCCCGGCTGGTCGAGATGATTCCCCATTTGAACGACCGGCCGGACCATGCCGCATGCCGGCTATGGGTCCTCGAGAAAAATAATCAGTGTTCGCTAACGACCGCCATGACCCTGCAGTTCGCCGGCAGCGGGATTAAATTCGAATTCACCGCCCCTGCCGTTCCTCTCATCCGCCTCCCGAGCCAGGCAGCTCCGTCGGCATCGATTGTCTTGCGAGCCGGCTATAGCGTCCCTCCCGATCGGGTGGTGCGGAGCCTGTGCCTGGTAGTCACGACCGAGGCCCAAGCAGATGTCTGTTCAACTCCGGATGCACTCTCGGAATCGACCACCATCGGTGCACTGGCGCCCGCGTACGGAATCGGAGGGCTATCCGCGGAAATCCAGAAGATACAAATACGTATCCAGTTTCCGGCGATCGCTCCCACAACCGGGGGCGAGCCACTCTCCCAAGACCGCATGCGGAAACAATTTCAGGACGTTGCGATCGCGGCGTTCAAGGCGGCCCAGTCCTTCGATCTCTTGCCCGGCGCCAGCAACCCGGACACACGGGGGGAGAAAGCGGAAAATCAAGTTCTCGCCACTTATTCGATTCAGCACTCCAATTGGCCCGCGCCGAAAGCGACATACGGTCCGATCCAAGAAAACGGCAGCGACTATCAGTTCACCATCAAGAATTTACATTTCATCCGAGACGCCCGGGTCGTATTGACTCCGGGCTCGGTGACGGGCGTAAATCCCGCTCAAATCGAGGCCAAATTGAGCCAAGCCAGCAATCAAGTCGCTCACCGCGTCCAGGACTCGCTCGATTCCTTGCAGGGCGCTATTCCGGCCAACGATGCGGTGTGGAAAGTTGCCACTCGAATTGCCGCTGCGCCAGAGATCACGGGTGTCGTCCTCCCGATGGCTAATCAGAACGACCTCGAGTTCCAAGGCGACCATCGCTGGATGTTCAGCAGCCTGGATGCGAAGGGCGACATTGGACTTGCCGCTAATCCTCACGAAGTTATCAGCGGCGACACCACCTTTAGTGAATCGAATCTCGGCGGATTCGTGCATACAACCTCGTTGACATTACATGGCGGGCCGGAATTGCAACAATCCAGCCTGGACTTCGACATTACTCGAACCCTGGGCAGCCATGAGCCATGGACCTACGGCTTCCATCTGAATGGCACTTATCTCAGGGACGAGAACCAACGTTTCGGCTATTTAGCCGGCCCCAAGTTCATCGATCAGGAATGGGGTCCCACGCCGAAACTGTTTCTCGAATTCATCCCAGTAGCGGCAAGCGGAAAGTTTGTTTCCGATACGCGAATCGACATTCCCTTCGAATTCCGCCATCTCGCCATTCAGCCGCCGGCTGAGTATGCGCCGTTTCTCAATCACGGCTGGGTCACCGCCTTTACGCCTTCAGTGCGCCAGTTGCTTGGATACGATTTCTCGCGGTCCGGCGCGAACGGAGTCCCGCGCGGAGGAGTGGGTCAAGCTAAGGTTCTCTTCACGGCCGATGCCGTCTTGGCGCGCCCCTCTCTCGGCGGCGATTTCATGTTCAACCGTTACCACATCACGGCGCAGGCCGAGATCTTTTGGGGCATCACGGGCTCCAACGATTTTCTGGTCTCCTATTCCCGGGGGGTAGGCACTTCCAGTTCCACAACACCACTATTTGAGCTCTTCGGCCTGGGAGGGACAGCGAGCGTTCTCGGCATTGAAGAAGGTGAATTCGTAGGGAGAAACATCGCTTTCGATCAGTCGGAGTTCGGCGTGAATGCGCAGTCCCTTTGGCGCTGGATCAAGCACCAATCGAAGACTGTGGCGCCCGCCGGACCATCCGGCGCTTCCCCACTGGACACGCTGCTATCCGGCCTCGGAATTACCAGCATTTTTCTCAACGGCTTTTACGATCGCGGCCGGGTAACCAATATGGCATCTGTCGGAGATCTGCTCGGCCTTCAGCATTCCACGCACGGCGCCGGTTTCGATCTCGAACTGCGCGGCCTCCGCGTGGCGAATAAGCGGGCGAACCTGAGCCTCGGCT
>DATFZA010000121.1:0-6413 GCA_035314765.1 Bryobacteraceae bacterium | reverse complement strand
CTGAGGCGACATCTTCTGGAGAGCCGGATGCGGGAAATCTGCACGTCCGGTTCGACGAGGGGAGGGGCACCGCGAAGGTCCCCTCCTACTCTACCGGCTCGGAATCCGTATTCTACGTTTCTAGATTGCGGCTGACACGGTCGGCTACACCTACCAGGGGTATCAGCACTAGCACAGCAAACCGCTTGCTGACGCGCGGCTCGGAATCCGTATTCTACGTTTCTACGATTGCGGCTGCCACGGTCGGCTACACCTACCAGGGGTATCAGCACTAGCAAACCGCTTGCCGACGCGCGCGGCTCGGAATCCGTATTCTACGTTTACGGAGCCGCGACGGTAACGGAGCGGTAAACTCTAGCGTCTTGGGTGCCGCTAGCCGAAAAACACGAATATCGGGATGGGTTTTTTGCCGATTGTCACGACGCTGTGGGAGATTCTCGCACTCCTCCACAGCGTCGTGGTTGTATTGCTGGCAACTGGCACGGCCGAGACACGGCGGGCCAGTCAATTTGCAGCTACCTCACGCGACAGCTGCTTTGCTTACCGAAGCCTTTGCCTCGGTTTTCGGTTTGTTTTTGCTGCCGGGTGGCCGGCCGCGCCGTTTCACTTCAGTCATCCAGGCTGGCGGACGCCCGCGCCGCTTACCGCGGCCACGCGCCAGCCTTTCCAGACTCATGATGGCTTCTTCAATCTGTTCTCGCTCCTGGCGGAGTTCCGCCAGCATTTTCGCGACGTCCATAGTCTCCCCAACTTGATCAATGTTCGCTCTCCACTTTGGAGAGCGACAAGTAACTTGAACTAAACAACCTTTAGAGTCTTTGTAACTCATTTGAGAGCACATTTCAAGCAGCTTGTTGCTAAAGTGGCATAAAAAAGTTGGGGTACGGGCAGTCCCAAGCTGAGCTTCCTCGACAACAAGCTAGCCTGGCGGAGCTAATTTCCGGTCCGGCCTTGGCTCTTCCAGTAGTAATAAAATGGCAGCCCTAGGGAAATGATCCCCAGGCCCATGAGCGATTCGCGCGGCGACTTGAGCAGAGTGGAGACTACCAACGAGCTGATTCCGAGCACAAACACCAACGGTACAAACGGATACCCGATAGTCCGATAGGGACGCGGGAGATCGGGCCGGCGGAATCGCAGCACAATGACGGCGGCGGTGGCCATTCCATAGAGAATAACGCTGGCGAAAATGACATACGTATATAACTGGTCGTAACGTCCGCTCAAAACCAACAAGGCTGCCCACAGATTGAGCGCCACGATGGAAACGCCGGGAGTACGAAAGGTGGGATGGATGTAGCCAATAGAACGGAAAAAGAGCCCGTCCCGCGCCATCGCAAAAGGCACGCGGGAGCCGGACAAAATCGACCCGTTCAGGGCGGCGAAGATCGATATCATCGCCGCCAAGCTGACGGCGCCCGCGCCCCGGCTGCCGAGAATCCGCCCCATCATGGCGCCCGCGACTCTGGGGTTGGCGGCGACTTCCGACGCCGGAAGCACGTAAAAATAAGCCAGATTGGCGCAGAGATAGATAGCGACAACGGCAAGTGTGCCGGCTATTAGCGCGAGCGGCAAATTGCGCTGCGGATGTTTCACTTCTGATGCAACCATGCCCACGTTGTTCCATCCGTCGTAAGCCCAGAGTGCGGCGACCAACGCCGCGAAGAAACCCGCGACTCCGCCGGCGGCCGGTACCGCGGTTCGAAAATTGGCGGCCAATCCCGCGCTCGATCCCAATCCGATGACGATGATCGCGGCAATGAGGGCGACTTTAATCACGGTGATCGTGACTTGGACGTCGCCTCCTACCTTTACTCCTAAATAGTTCAGCGCGGCCAGCAAAGCAATGACCACGATCGCCAGCAATTGCCCATAGCGGATGTCCAGTGGCGCGCCATGCTCTCCCAAAGGCAAAGGAATGGTGACCCACACCTGCTCTAATTCCGGCCTGAAATTGGCGAGATAGATGAAGAAGCCCGTGGCTAGCGTGGCGATGGAGCCACTCTTGGCAACCCACATTTGCGTCCAACCGTACAGGAATCCCCATAAAGGCCCGTAGGCTTCCTTAAGGTAGACATACTCGCCGCCCGCTTCCGGCAATGCCGCGGCAAGTTCGGCATAGCTCAATGCGCCGAACAGCGACAGCAAACCGCCCGCTATCCAAACCATAAAGACCATGAAGGGCGACCCGGTGCTCTTGATCATGGCGTTGGGAACCAGGAAAATTCCGCTGCCGATGACCGTCCCGACCACGATGGATGCGGCGCTCCAAATTCCCAGATCGCGCTTGAGACCGTGGCGGTCGCTTTTTTCACTCTGTTCCATCAATTTTCGCTCCCGTTAAGAATGACGTTGCCAGGCCAGTGGTGAAGGTGACGGTTGTTCCAATCAGGACATACCAGGTGAAAGCGACGTGAGTCAACTGTTTGACGGCGATCATGGCGATTAGCCCAGTCACCATGGCGGTCATGGCCGCATTCTCTTGCACTCGTTTGGTAAGCAGCCCGAGGAGGAACACGCCCAGCAGCGAGCCGTAGAGGATGGACGCGATGGACAGGCCTGCCTCCAGAACCGATCCCCAGTTGCGCGCGACCAGGCCGACCAGGAACAGAATCGCGCCCCAGCCGGCGGTCGCCCATTTCGCGAGCGTCAGGAATTGAGATTCGGTGCGATACTGCGATCGCTTTTGCAAATAGGGCCGGTAAAAATCCATGATCGTGGTGGACGCCAGCGCGTTCAACGCGGCGCTTAAGTTAGACATGCCGGCGGCCAGGATCGCCGCAATCACGAGGCCGCTAATACCGGGCGGCAGATTATGCCAAATGAAATCCGGATACAGGCGGTCGGCCGGTTTGGGCGCGGCGAGACCCTGGTCGGAATAGTGCACAAACAGCATCAGACCGATAAACAGAAACAAACTGAACTGGAAAAAGATCACCAGCCAACTGGCCAGCAGCGCGGCCCGGCTTTGGCCCTCCGTCTTCGCGGCGAGAAGGCGCTGCACCAGCAATTGTTCCGTGCCGTGGCTGGCAGTGGTCAAAAAGCAGCCGCCGATCAACCCCGCCCAGAAGCTATAGCTGCGTGAGAAGAATTCGGGGGTCAGCGAAAAACGAAAGTCGAAGACCTGAAACTTATGCGCCGTGGCGGCCATGTCAGCCACGTGCGCCCACCCGCCCGGAATCTGCGCCAGAATCACAAAAAAGCTCAGAATTGCTCCTCCCACATAAAGAGCCATCTGCACGACATCTGTCCAGATGACTGCCGTCAAACCACCTTCAAAGGTATAAAACAGCGTCAGGAGAACAATCGCCAGGATGGAAACTACTTCGCCCGTTCCGAGCACAATCGAAATCACCAGAGAGATGGCGAAGACGCGCACGCCTTCCGCGAGCGCGCGCAGGATGAGAAACGTGCCCGCCGTCAATCTCCGGATACGCTCGCCAAAACGCCGGCGCATCAGCTCATAGGCGGTGAACATTTCTCCGCGAAAGTATTGGGGCAGAAACAAAGCGCAAATGACAATACGCGCCAGCAGATATCCCAAGACCAACTGCAAGAACTGAAAGTTTCCATTGAACGACAGAGCGGGTGTGCCGATGACCGTCAGCGTGCTGGTTTCGGCCGAGACGATCGAAAGCCCGATGGCCCACCACGGCGCGTTATGGCCGCCCAGAAAATAGTCGCGCAGTGTCTTCTGGGAGGAGCGGAAGCGCGCACCGAACCAGGTGATCGCCAGCAGATAAACGACGATGACGCCCAGGTCCAGCCATCGCATGGGAATCAGGATGATAGCATTTTGTCAGGAGACCATATATGCGCCTCGGAAAACTATTCCTCGCGATTCTGACGGCAGCGATGGCGCTGCAGGCACAAGACAACCCTCCGCCACCACCGCCCGTGGCAGCCAGCAATATCCCAGCGGGAACCGAAATCAACGTCCGGCTAGGCGAGACCTTATCGTCCGACAAGAGTAAAGCTGGCGACCGCTGGCAGGGCACCTTGCAGCGCGACGTCACAGTGGATAACAATATCCTGGCCCGCCGGGGCGACCCGGTGGAAGGCACGGTTGTGGCAGCCGTCCCTTCCGGCCGCCTGGCCGGTCAGGCGGAACTCGATCTGGCCGTGACTTCGGTCAACGGCATCCCGGTTTCAACGGATTCCCTGAATAGGTCGGGCCGCGACCACGCCAAGAGAAACGTGGCGGCGATCGGCGGAGGAGCCGTGCTCGGCGCAATCATCGGCGCCGCGGCGGGCGGCGGGGCTGGCGCAGCCATTGGAGCCGGCAGCGGCGCAGCCGTAGGCACCGGGGGCGCAGCCGCAACCGGCAAGAAAGATATCAAGTATCCGGTGGAAACCGTGCTGCGGTTCTACTCGCGGTAGATAGTTCGCTCGGGTCGCAAAGTTCTTGATCGGTTCGACGCCGATCACGACGATCGGACATCTTTTTTCGTCGTCAAATCAAGCTCTTACAATGATTCGGCGCTCTTTGTTATGGCCTTAGGGTGTATGTTCGTTCTAGGAGCTTCGGCCCGGAAAGTGGCTTGAGTAGCGGCACGAACGCTCTACCGCTTCGGATATAATCGCAGACAGATTGCAGCAACCAGAAGACTATAGGGGACTATTCTCTAAGGCCCTGTACGATCTCGTGGCGTTCGTTGTTCCTTTTCTGCTCGACACGGTCAAGGGCATTCTTGTTTTTCTGGCGCTGCTCTTGTTCGCATGGCTGTTTCGCATCGCAGGGGCGTTGGGAGTAAGACAGGAGTATATAGACGCATTCGAAGTAGTGCATTTCTGGTCCAATTACGGCCTGTTCATTGCTATCGCACTATCGTTCGGTCTTCGAATGTTGAAGGCGATGTTTCGAGGAGGATCTTAGTCCGATGATAGACAAAATCGATGAACTCTTGGAGCATGACGGTCGGGCGCGGTGGCGGATGATTCTGTTAACTGCGGCGGGCGTAGCGCTTTGGGGAATATGGGCGCAGGGCCTCGAACCTGTGACGAGCGCGGCCCTGCTGAGAATACAGATTCAAGCGGGAATTATCGGAATCGCTCTCCTATCGGCGCAAGTTCTGCTCTATTGCGTCCGACAAGCCAGCACCGTTCAGCCCACGTGGTTTGAGGAGCGCGTTCTCGGGCGAGGTGACAATCGTTACTGGCGGCTGGCGTCCATACTCGGTATCGCGGCCGTAGCAGCGCTAGTCGTCTCTTTCTCCGGGCCGCGCCTTCAGACGAAAATTTTGGACAGCCGCATAATACGCATTCCGCCGACCGATGCCGACAGGAGGCTGGCTTCAGTCGCGCTCTATCCAAGGCTCGGGTTGCAACAGCTTACCGAGGCAAATGCAATCGTAGAATCTGCAAGGAGAAATCAGGTACCTATAGCGCCTGGCACCCTTGCGGCAATCGGCTCTCGGCTAACTACATCGTCTGGATCAAGCGACAAAACCCTCGCCTCTGAAGCATGGCGTTCGGCTGTGAACGTCATCGACTATCGAACGACATTGAACCAGTCGGCTGCTGTGTTCCCACGCGATGAAATCCATGAGATTCGCTCTATACATCCTTTCCTGTTCCGTTTGGCCATTGGTGGGGAGTTGGGTCAATCGGTGGCCCTGGGCGACAGACTAAGGTTCTTGAGATCGGTTGGCGACGACGTTCCGATAGCATCTGCGGCACGTCTGGAACCTCTGGGGAGCGACGCCAATAAACAGTATGATTACGGCCCACGGCTCCTCGTCCTTGAGTTACCGCCTCAAGGAAGCCTCTCCATTGACGGTACGTGGATGAAGAATGTCGTCGTGAGGAACACGCACGTGGTCTATGGAGGGGGTCCAGTGCGGCTAGACAACGTGGTGTTCGTGGACTGCGATTTCAAGATGGACAATACGGTTTCTGCCAGAGAACTTGGCAACGCTATAGCCGCTGCTACGGCTGTGTCTTTCGCCTCTGCCAAGATATCCTGATTGATCGCCGCACCTCACGAGGCATCGCGAGTCTCAGGACCCTGGCTACTGGGTGGCTGGATCTTGTGACAATAGTTCGATGAGATTGTCGGCTTTGGCGGTATTGACCATGACGTTGCAAGGGCAGACGCTGGATGAGCCTACCGCGGAGCGGTTCGCCAAGTTGGCGCTGGCCTGTGTTCACCGGGAGTACCCCAACAAAATAGGGCACGTCTTGAATTCGGACAAGGACGTGCTTGCGCCGCGGCAATTGACTCCGGCGTTTTATGGCTGCTTCGACTGGCACTCGTCGGTGCATGGGCACTGGATGCTGGCGCGGTTGGCGCGGCGATTTCCGGATGCGCCTTTTGCGGTGGAGGCCAAAGCGGCCTTAGCCAAAAGCCTGACTCGGGACAACCTGGTAGCGGAAGCTTCCTATGTAGGCGGCGAGGGGCGGTCGAGCTTTGA
>DATFZA010000120.1:0-3114 GCA_035314765.1 Bryobacteraceae bacterium | reverse complement strand
GCGAGCACCCTGGGGTCGGGAACGCCCTCCAGGTTCGCCTCATTCGCCGAGAGAGAGTCCATGGTGGGTTCTCTTCGCAAACAGCCGACAACAATCCCTTCGTGGAGGTGGCGTCCGCCAGGAAGCGGATCATCCGTTAGGGTTAGGTTGGCCGAGCCAGCAGTTGCTACCGCGCACGCTCCAGCTTTTCCTTGAGATGGGGGGCCCCGGGGTGCGTCTTCGTGAACTCGTCCTCCACCCGTTCGCGACGCCGCTATGTCCTTTTCGGCTTCTTCCTTAGCGCCCAAGTAGAAGGTGATCGCGCCGTAGACCTGCTCCAGGCTGAGCGTAGGATAATGCGACCGAATGGCTTCAGGAGGTTCGCCTGCTGGAATTCCCGGACCAAATGGGCTAGTAGTTTGTCCAAAAAAAACGGAATAAATCACCCGTGTCGCGGCGCAACCCAGCCGCCAGGGGACACTCCGGCCTACTGTCCGAAATCTTCCCGTTCAACTATCGCAGGGGTGTCCCCCCAAGCGCAGTCCGAATCACCTCGCCCGCCAACACCGAACTCGGCGCGCGCCCGGCATACAGTACCATGAAGGAATCCGTTCCGCCCGCCTCGTCCGCGGATATACCCGCGTCAGCCTAAGCAAGGACACAAGCGAATGAACACCGGCCCCAGCGCCCACTTTGACGAAAGCTACGTTCTAACCCTGGAAGAGATTGGCAATCTCGCAACCCAAAGCGGCAAGCCTGCCGAAACTCTGATGAACGTGGTGGCCTTGATTGCCAAGCGTTTCCAGACCGACGTCTGCTCGGCCTACTTGTTGGAACCAGACCGCGCGAATCTGGTCTTGGCCGCCACCGTCGGACTGCGGCGGGAGTCCATCGGTACGGTTCGGCTGGCGCTGAATGAGGGCCTGGCGGGCTTAGTTGCCGAACAAGTACAGCCAGTGGCCGTGGAGCACGTGCGAACGCATCCCCGGTTCAAATATTTTCGCGGGATCGGCGAAGACGAGTTTGAGTCGTTTCTCGGCGTTCCTTTGATCGACCGGGGTGTGCTGCAAGGCGTTCTGATCGTGCAGACCATCCAGGCCCGAGTGTTTCAGCCGGACGAGGTGCGCATGCTCGTCGAGGCGGCCGCGCAGGTCGCGCCAGCGGTGAGTGAAGCGCGCACGCTCGATCGTTTCATCGCTCCTTCCATGGAGCGGCTGTGGGCGCTGGCTCGCAATCTCTGGTGGTGTTGGGACCATGACGCCGATGGAGTGTTCCGCGATCTCAATCCGGCGCGTTGGAGAGAACTCAACCAAAACCCGGTTTCTCTGCTCTCGGAAATCCCGCTAGCGGAACTGGAGCACCGCTGCCACGAATTGGGGATGCACAGCCGCATCAACTACGCTTACCGGCGCCAGCAGGAATATTTGCACGACGACCGCACCTGGGGCGCGACGCACGCCGGCGTGCTGCGGCCCCGCCCCGTGGCCTATTTCTCGGCCGAATTCGGGATCCACGAATCGCTGCCGATCTACTCGGGCGGGCTCGGTGTGCTTGCCGGCGACCATATCAAGAGCGCCGCGGATCTGGACATCCCTCTAATCGGGATTGGTTTGTTCTATGGCCAGGGGTACTTTTTGCAGCGGCTGGATCGCGCCGGCTGGCAGCACGAAGAATACCTGCAGACCGATGTTACCCAGCTACCGATGGAGTTGGCGATCGGCGCCAACGGCGAACGGCTGATGGTGCAGATCGAGACCAGAAGCGGCTCCATTCGGGCCAAGGTCTGGCGCTTGAAAGTCGGACGCTGCGATCTATTCTTGCTGGATTCCAATGTCGAGGGCAACGCGCCGGAAGACCGGGAACTCACTTCGCGCTTGTATGGCGGCGATGGCCGTGTGCGCATAAGACAAGAGCTGTTATTAGGCGTGGGAGGCTTTCGCGCTTTGCGCGCCATGGGAAAAACGCCCGGAGTGCTGCATCTGAACGAAGGCCATAGCGGGTTTGCGGTGTTGGAAGCCATTCGCTGCTGCATGCTGGACGAGGGCGTGGGTTTCGACGAAGCCGCCCGCCGTGTCTCGCGGCAGGTAGTGTTTACCACGCATACCCCGGTGCCGGCGGGCCATGACCGGTTTCGCGCCGATCTGATTGAGGAACATCTCGGCCCCTTGCGGGACGAGTTGGGCCTTTCCGAGGGCGGTCTGATGTCTTTAGGCCGCGAGAATCCGGGCAATCACGACGAGCAGTTTTGCATGACCGTTTTGGGCCTGCGGCTCTCGCGGCGCGCCAACGCCGTTTCCAGTTTGCACGGAGAAGTCTCGCGAGCCATGTGGACCGGATTGTTTCCGGGAAAGACTGAGGACGAAGTACCCATCGGACACATCACCAACGGCGTCCATGTGCCTTCCTGGCTGGCGCCGCAAATGTTCCGTCTCTATGACCGTCATCTGGGAACCGGCTGGCACAAGCACAGTGGCCAGGCCAGCATTTGGGAGCGGATTGAGAGCGTGGACGACGGTGAACTGTGGGAAACGCATCTGAGCTTGAAATCCACGCTGCTGGAATTCGTGCGCTTCCGCGCCGAGGAACAAGCCGCCCGGCGCAACGAGCCTGAGGAGACGCTGCAACGGTTGAGCCGCGTGCTGAGCCCCGATGCCCTGACCATCGGATTTGCGCGCCGCTTCGCCACCTACAAACGAGCCAATCTGTTCCTGGCGGACATCGAGAAGCTCGCGTCCATGGTGAACGATTTCAAACGCCCGGTCCAGTTTGTGTTTGCGGGCAAGGCACACCCGCGCGATGAACCGGGCAAACGAGTGCTGCAACAGATTGCCGAACTGATGCGCGATCCGAAGTTCGCCGACAAGTTCGTGTTCGTCGAAGACTACGACATCAATGTGGGACGGCATTTTGTGCAGGGCGTCGACGTTTGGCTCAACAATCCGCGCCGGCCGCTGGAAGCGTCCGGAACCAGCGGACAAAAAGTAGTTCTCAACGGCGGCTTGAACTTGTCGGTGCCCGATGGCTGGTGGGCGGAAGCGTATGACGGGTTGAACGGCTTCTCCATCGGCAACGGCCGTACGCATTCCAACATGGATGTCCACGATACGCGGGACGGCGAAGAACTCTACCGGACGC
>DATFZA010000119.1:0-4162 GCA_035314765.1 Bryobacteraceae bacterium | reverse complement strand
CGGCGGTTGCATTTGTGCTCTTGATCGCGTGCGCCAACGTCGCCAGCCTGTTGCTGGCTCGCGCTTCGACCAGACGGAAAGAGATGGCGTTGCGCACCGCGCTCGGCGCCGACTGGATACATTTGAGCAAACAAACGCTGACCGAGGGACTGCTGCTGGCCTTTCTCGGAGGCGCGGCGGGCGTGCTCGCCGCCTGGTGGACATTGCCATCGCTACTGCGCACGTTAACGCCGGGTACTCTTCCCGGCTCGGAGGCGATTCACGTCAACACGAGTGTGCTTCTGTTTTCGATAGCGATCTGCTGCCTCACGGGAATCGCTTTCGGTTTGGGACCCGCGATCCAGGCAGCGCGTCTGGATGTTCACGAGAACCTGAAACAGGGCGGTCGCGGATCGAGCGAGGGTGGGCGCGGCGGTCGCGCTCGTGAATTCATGGTGACGGCGGAGGTCGCGCTCGCGCTGGTATTGATGACCGGCGCGGGCCTGTTGATTCGCAGCTTCGCCACGTTGATCGGCGTGAAGCCGGGTTTCGATTCGGCCAAGGTGCTTACGTTTCCATTCAGCCTGCCCACTACCAAGTATCCGCAGCCAGCGCAAAAGGCAGAGTTTTACCGGCAGTTTCTCGAGCAGGTGCAAAGCTTGCCCATGGTGGAGTCGGCTGGCTTAGTGAGCGCGCTTCCTCTGGGCGGCGCGATTCGGTATGTTTTCTTTTGTCCGGAAGGGCGCGTCTGTCTGGGCCTCGGCCAGGACCCCACCATCGCCACGCGCGATGTCAGTCCGGATTATTTCCGTGCGATGCGGATTCCTCTGTTGGCCGGGCGCATGTTTACCGCGGCCGACGTGGCCGGATCGCCGCGCGTAACTATCATCAATCAAACAACCGTAAATCGCTATTTCGCTGGCGCCAATCCAATTGGAAAACATCTGGCTAATTCGCGCGACCGCATTCCGCTGGAGATCGTCGGCGTGGTCGGCGATGTGAAGATCACCGCGCTCAATGCGAGCGATTCGGAGGAGATGTTCTTGCCATACGCGCAGAACCCTCCCGTCGGCATGACACTAGTAGTGCGATCGAACTCCGCCGCACAGCCCTTAGTTACGGCCGTACGGCGCAAAGCGATGGAACTCGATCCCGATTTGCCGATCGCCGGGATTCAGAGCATGGAGGAAGTGGTCTCGTCCTCCGTAGCGCAGCCGCGCCTCACCGCGCAGGTAGTCGGTCTGTTCGCCGGCGTGGCTTTGCTACTCGCTGCGGTCGGAATCTACGGATTGTTGGCCTATTCGGTGGCGCAGCGGTCTCAGGAGATGGCCATCCGTGTTGCGCTCGGAGCGCGAAGCCAGAGCATTTATGCCTTGGTGTTCGGACAAGGATTGAAGCTGCTGGGCATTGGTGTTGCGTTGGGCCTGCTGGCATCGCTGGCGGTCACGCGGATGCTCCGGAGCCTGTTGTACGGCACCAGCGCGAACGATCCAGTGACATTCGTTGCAGTGGTGCTGACGTTCTTTGTGGTGGGTCTGGCGGCGTGCTACTTTCCCGCGCGCCGGGCGACGAAAGTGGATGCAATTGTCGCTTTGCGGGGCTGATTTCACATTTAGAAACTCATCGGCGCATGCTGCTGACTGCGTGATCAAGCAGCAGCTCCCGTCTAGCCCTCGTCTAGCCCCGAGCGTGAGTGAGGGGATTGGCGCTTGGTCTCCTCGCGGACGTCCAGAGTTTTTTCCGCGGCGGTTAATTAAGATACCAGCTACGGCCGCTTTGCACGTTGCGCAAGATAGTGCTGGTCGAGAACCTGCCTGACTAGGTCTTGATAACGGATTGGCGGCTTACGTTGAATTCCTGAGCAGCTTTATCGAGTTCTTCCAGCATGCTGGCGGTGAGGTCCACATTTACACGCTGAATGGGCTGAACCATGCGACCCGTGCCGGTGAAAAAATGGGAAACTTCCTTGTCCCGATCTGCTTGCCGCGCGATTGCATCGGCAGAACCGGTTCGGCGAAATTACGAATTTTCTTCATATAATCGGATCTCCTCCTGATATGACTGTCATACCATTCTGTTAGCCTTCGTCTACTTGCAACTGACGGCTGGCTCTATAATTTATTGCATTGCCGATCCCGGCACCCTATCCTAATAATCGAGTGCTGCTCTCCCTCTACCAAGTCACCAAAGAGTATTCTGCCGGCGTTCATGCGCTAGAAAACGTGTCTCTCGAAGTGGAGCGAGGCCAATTTCTCGCGCTGGTGGGACGTAGCGGAT
Source organism: Bryobacteraceae bacterium (assembly GCA_035314765.1). GTDB lineage: Bacteria > Acidobacteriota > Terriglobia > Bryobacterales > Bryobacteraceae > DATFZA01. Next base: position 1,906 of record DATFZA010000119.1, on the reverse strand, counting down.
GCGGCAAATCCACCTTACTCAATTTATCCGGCGCAATGGACTTTCCCACCACCGGCGAGGTCCGCATCGATGGGGTGGTCACGTCGCAGCTAGACGATACCGGCCTCACGCGTCTTCGGCGCGGCAAGATCGGTTTCGTATTTCAGTCGTTCCAGCTCCTGCCGGCGCTATCGGTGGTGGAAAATGTAGAGCTGCCCTTGATGCTAGCTGGCCAATCTCGTGTGCGCGACACCGCCTGCGAGCGTCTGCGTTGGGTGGACATGCTGGATTACGCTCAGCGCATGCCATACCAGCTTTCCGGCGGCCAAATGCAGCGCGTGGCGATTGCCCGGTCGCTAGTTCACTCGCCCGCTTTGCTGTTGGCGGATGAGCCAACCGGCAATCTCGACAGTGCAACGGGAGAACTCATTCTGGATTTGCTGCGGCGTCTGGCGACGGAGCAAAACGCCGCCATCATCCTGGCGACGCACAGCGCCGAAGCCGCCATCCGCGCCGACTCGGTGGTGCATATGCGCGACGGCCGCATTGAGCGCTGATGGCATATTGGCTTATTTTCTTCCGGCTGATCGTGCGCCCGCTGCGGCGGGAACCGTTGCGCACCCTGCTCACGGCTTTTGCGGTCGCGCTGGGAATCGCGGTCGTGCTGGCGATCGAGTTGGCGGGCGATGCCGCCGCGGGATCGTTTCATTCATCGATCGAAACGCTGACTGGCGATGCCGATCTGGAAGTGACGGCGGTGGGTGGGTTGGCGCCGGAAGTCTGGACCAAACTGGCAACCCTGCCCTACGCGCTGCGCTTAGAGCCTCGAATCGAGGACTACGCCGAGATCGTTGCTACGGGACGAAGCGTGGCGCTGATTGGCGCCGACGTTCTTTCGAGCAGAGCGGGTGAGCTTCTAGCCGGGCCGGCGCTCGGATACAAGGTGGGAGATCACCTCCGACTGGCAGCCAACGACACGTCCGCCGATTTTGTCGTGCGCGGCGTGTTGGGCCAAGACGCGGGCGACACAGTGGTGATGGATCTAGGGGCGGCGGCAAAGTTTTTGGGCCGTGACCGGCTCGATCGAATCTTGGTGCACACTCCGAAAGGCAAGACTCTAGACCAGTGGCAGAGCCTGTTGGCCATGGCTTCCGGCGCGTCTGTCGCTCCGCAAGGGTCGCGCACCAATGAGAACCGGCAAATGCTCGCGGCGTTCCGCTGGAATCTGCGCGTGCTGAGCTATATCGCTCTGCTGGTCGGAGCATTTCTGATCTACAACACGATTTCGGTATCAGTAGTCCGCCGGCGCGCCGAGATCGGTGTGGTGCGCGCGCTGGGGGCTACGCGCGCATCGGTTCTAACTGCGTTTTTGGGCGAAGCCGCTTGCTTCGGGCTTACGGGCGCACTCACTGGGATCGTGCTCGGGCGAATCATGGCGCAGAGCGCGGTGAAACTGGTCGGCGCAACGGTTACTTCGCTCTATGTGAGCAGCACGCCGGGTGAGATCCGCTTGAGCGCGGGCATGGTCTTGCTGGCCTTGGCCGCCGGCATCGGTGTGGCCGTGGCGTCGGCACTGGCGCCAGCATGGGAAGCCGCGCAGGTAGTTCCGGTGGAAGCGATGTCGCGCGGATTCCGCGAGCACGAAGTCCGCATGCACCGCTGGCGCGATCTGGGAATCGCGGGATTGCTCGCCGGCGCTGGTTGGGTTGCTTCCCGGCAGGACGCCATCGGGGGAAAGCCGATCTTTGGATACTTGGCTGCGCTGCTGGCAGTCAGCGCGGCGTCGTTTGCCATTCCCGCGCTGGTCTCTACTCTCGCCAGCTTGAGCGGACGGTTACTGGGTCGCCTGTTCGGGGCGGAGGCGCTGCTGGCGGCCCGAGGTCTGGCCGGATCTTTACGGCGGACTTCTGTCCTGGTGGCGGCTTTA
>DATFZA010000118.1:0-5821 GCA_035314765.1 Bryobacteraceae bacterium | reverse complement strand
CCCATGCGCGCCTGAAGAGCGTCAATATCGAAAATGCCATGAAAGTTCCCGGCGCGCTGGCCGTGATTACCGGCGCGGACCTGGAAAAGGCCGGTCTTTCGTGGATGCCGACCATGTCTTACGACAAGCAGATGGTGCTGGCCACGGGCAAGGTTCTGTTTCAATCTCAGGAAGTGGCGTTCGTGGTGGCCGAGTCCCGCAACGCCGCGGCCGACATGACGGAATTGGTGGAGGTGGATTACGAGGAACTGCCGGTGCTGGTCGATCCGCACAAGGCGCGCGATGCCGATGCCCCGATATTGCGCGAGGACCGCGAAGAGAAATCCAACCACATTTTCCATTGGGAAGTGGGCGACCGGGAGGCGACGGCAAAGGCTTTCGCCGATAGTCCAGTAAGAATCAGTCTGAACGCGCTCTCCCCGCGCTGCCATCCGGCGCCGCTCGAAACCTGCGGATGCGTGGCGGACTTCAATACGGCCACCAAACAACTCACGGTCTGGCTGACTTCGCAGGCTCCGCACGCGCATCGCACGGTGTTTGCGCTGGTCGGCGGCATTCCGGAACAAAACATCCGTATCATTTCTCCGGATATTGGCGGCGGATTCGGCAACAAGGTTCCGGTTTATCCGGGTTATGTATGTTCCGTGGTAGCGACGCTGACGCTCGGCCGGCCGGTGAAGTGGATCGAGACACGGACGGAGAATCTAACGTCCACTGGGTTTGCCCGCGATTACCACATGACCGCCGAGATTGCCGCGGATAAAAATGGAATTGTGAAGGGTCTGCGCGTGAAAACGCTGGCCGATCACGGAGCTTTCAATGCGACCGCGCAACCGACCAAGTATCCCGCTGGGTTGTTCAGCATTTGCACTGGTTCGTACGATTTTCCCGCTGCCTTTTGTGAGGTGGATGGCGTCTATACCAATAAGGCGCCCGGCGGGGTTGCGTATCGCTGCTCTTTCCGGGTCACCGAGGCTTCGTATCTGATCGAGCGGGCCATGGATTCGCTCGCCTACGAACTGAAGATGGACCCGGTGGAACTTCGGATGAAAAACTTCATTCCCTCCGCCAAGTTCCCGTATCTGTGCCCGCTGGGCTGGACCTACGACAGCGGCGATTACCCCGCCGCGATGAATCTGGCCTTGAAGATGGTGGGCTATGACGAGCTTCGCAAAGAGCAAGCCGAAAAGCGCGCCAAGGGCGAGTTAATGGGGATCGGAATCTCGAGCTTCACCGAGATTGTCGGCGCTGGACCCTCCAAGGATTTCGACATCCTGGGCATCAAAATGTTCGACAGTTGCGAAATCCGCGTTCACCCCACGGGCAAAGCTATTGCCCGCATGGGCGTGAAGGCGCAAGGACAAGGGCATGAAACAACCTTTGCCCAAATTGTCGCGCAGGAGTTGGGAATTCCGGTTGCCGATATCACGGTCGAAGAAGGCGACACCGACACCGCTCCCTATGGCCTCGGAACCTATGCCAGCCGCAGCACTCCGGTGGCTGGCGCAGCCACCTCGCTGGCCGCGCAAAAGATTCGCGCCAAGGCCAAGACCATCGCAGCCCATCTGCTTGAAGTGAGCGAAGAGGACCTGGAATGGGAGCCGGGAAAATTCTCCGTCAAGGGCGCCCCGGGCAAATCGAAAACCATCCAGGACATTGCGTTTGCCGCTTACACCAACTTTCCGCAAGGCTTGGAACCGGGCCTCGAGGCGGTGCACTATTACGATCCGCCGAATCTGACCTACCCGTTCGGCACCTATATCGCCGTGGTAGATATCGACAAAGGAACCGGCGAGATCAAAGTGCGGCGCTTTGTCGCGGTCGACGACTGCGGCAATATTATCAACCCCATGATCGTCGAAGGCCAGATCCATGGCGGGTTGACGGAAGGCTTCGGCATCGCTTTCATGCAACTGATCAGCTTCGATGAAAGCGGCAACGTCCAGGGCGGCAACTTCATGGATTACCTGATTCCTACCGCGATGGAGACGCCGCATTGGGAGACGGGCAAGACCTGTACACCTTCGCCGCATCACCCGATAGGTGCAAAAGGCGTGGGGGAATCGCCCAACGTCGGTTCTCCGGCCGCATTCGTCAATGCCGTGGTCGACGCCTTGTCGCATCTGGGAGTGAGGCACATCGACATGCCCGTCACACCCTGGAAGGTTTGGCAGATTCTCCAGGAAAAGGGGGTTACGTCGTAGACCATGGCTGTTCGGATCGAGAAGACTTTCGCCGTCACGCAGCCGATCGATAAGGTGTGGGTCCTCTTAAGCGATCCGAGAAGAGTGGCCGCGTGCGTCCCGGGCGCGGAGATCACGGAGGCGATAGACGACCGGACGTTCAAAGGTTCCATTAAGGTGAAGGTGGGACCCAGCGTCACCGACTACAAAGGTGAACTACATATCGATCGTCTCGACGAACAGGCCCACGAGATGGAACTGGTGGGCAAGGGCCAAGACGTCAAAGGCCGGGGAAGCGCGTCCATGAAGATGACCGGCAAGCTTCGCGCGCTGCCGGATGGGGGAACCGAAGTGGCGGCCGTTTCCGAGGTGACCGTGGTCGGCGTTCTGGCGCAGTTTGGCTCGCGCATGATTAACGATGTATCCGATGTGATCTTTGTGGAGTTCACGCACCGGTTTGAGGGCCAGCTTTCACAGATGGCTGGGCCGACCACCGCTGCAACGGCCGCTTCGGAAACTCCAGCGCAGGCTGCGCCTGCTGTCGAGCCGGTGAACGCGGGTGGTGTCCTCACGTTGGCTTTGACCAGGACCTTCGCTCGCGCGGTTGGGAAAATGCTCGGGATCCTGGTGAACTTCATTCGCCGCTTAAGGCGCCAGCCGCTACTGTTGACTGGCACGGTTGATCCGGACGCCGGAAAGACCAAAAAGTGACAGCAGGGGAGATCCCGGATATTGAGGCCGTGGTTCGCGGCTTTGAGGAGCTGGGATACGTCCTCGATCGCGGGTTGGCGACCGCCGTTTATCTGCTCATCAAGCTCGGCAAGCCGTTGTTGATCGAGGGTCCGGCGGGCGTTGGCAAGACGGAAGTGGCCAAGGCGCTGGGAACGTTTCTGGGCGCTGAGTCAATCCGGCTGCAGTGTTATGAGGGCCTCGACGTAAGTTCCGCCGTTTATGAATGGAATTATCAGAAGCAGTTGCTGGCGATCAAAATCCAAGAGAAGACGGAGTGCAACGAGGAGGAGAAAGTAAAACACATTTTCGGACCGGATTTCCTGCTGGAACGGCCACTCCTCAGGTCTATTCGCGCCGAAAAGGCTTCACCGGTATTGCTGGTGGACGAAATTGACCGCTCCGACGAGGCCTTTGAAGCGTTCCTGCTGGAGCTGCTTTCCGATTTTCAGATCAGCGTTCCCGAGATGGGCACAATCCAGGCCAAGCATCCGCCCTATGTAATCCTTACGTCGAACCGTACGAGAGAGCTGAGCGATGCCCTGAAGCGAAGATGCCTTTACCATTGGATCGACTATCCGAGTCTCGAAAAAGAAATGCAAATCGTTCACGCGCGGCTTCCCGGCATCGAAAACGGGTTGGGAACGCAAGCCGTCAAGTTCGTTCAGTCGGTGAGGCGGATGAAACTCGACAAACCTCCGGGCGTCTCGGAGACGCTCGACTGCGTCCGGGCGCTGAGTTCCCTTGGAAAGAGCCGGCTGGATACGGAAGCGGCGGAAGAAACTCTGGGCTGCATCGCGAAATCCGCCGAGGATATGGCCAAAATCAGAGCTGTGGGGATCGAAGCGATTCTCTCGCGTTGAGGACCTGTCATGAAACAACCGATTCAACCGCTCCCTGATATGGCGCCGGGAAGTGTCAAAAACCATTTTTACCACTTAATTTTTTAAATGATTTACCCTTTGCAAAACGGCCCGAAAACCGATTTTCTGACGCCTTCTGACGGTCGCGGCTCGGAAGGCGTGACTGAGCCGGTGGACGAGATTAGCCAGAAAATTGTCGAGTTCTGCCGGTACCTGAGAGCCAATGGATTCCCGGTTGGCGTGAGCGGAACTCTCGCCTCGGTGGAGGTCTCGCGAACTGTCCCGCACGGCGACCGGCAGAGTCTTAAATTCGGATTGCGCGCCGCGCTCTGTTCGTCGAAAAAAGAGTGGGACAAATTCGACGACGTCTTCGAACCGTTTTGGAACGGGCCGGAAAGAGCAAACTCGGCGCCTGCTAAAAGCACTTCGACCAGCCCCAAGCGGAATACCAATCCGGCCATCAAGGAGGCCAGTCTCTGGCTTGCGAATGCCGCGAATGAGGGTTCGATCCGCGCGCTGGAAATAGAAGAATATGGGCTTCAAGGCGCCGGCCTGCATGCACGCCTCCGGAAAACCGACTTTTCTCAAGTACCGCTCAGCGAGCAAGCCGCGCTGGAGCGGCTCGCCGAACGCTTGCTCCGCCGTGCCAGTTGGCGGCTCTCCCGAACGCTCAAAATCGGGACGGCGCGGGATCGGGTAGATCTTCGCCGGACAATTCGCCAAAGCATCGGCCGTGGCGGCGATCCGCTAAACTTAAGGTATCGGGCCAAGAAATTAAAACCCGCCCGGTTAGTGGTTTTTCTGGATGTCAGCGGTTCCATGAAGCTGTATAGTTTGTTCCTGCTGAGATTCGCCCACGCGCTGCAGAAATATTTCAGGCGGGCAGCGACATTTGTTTTCAGTACCACGCTGGCGGACGTGACGGAGGCGCTGCGATCCCAACAATTGCCCGACGCCCTGAGAGCGCTCTCCGAGGAGCCGGCGGGTTGGTCGGGCGGCACCAAAATCGGGGAGTCGCTCCGGAATTTCAATCTTCTTCCCTTCGGAATGCGGCTCTCGCGAGACACCTTGTTTGTCATTCTGAGCGATGGTTGGGATACCGGCGAGCCTGCACTGCTCGCTGCTGAACTGCAAACTATCAAGCGCCGCGTGAAGAAGCTGATCTGGCTCAACCCGCTGCTGGGTCTTGCGGGCTACCAGCCCGTTACGCGGGGCATGGCGGCGGCACTGCCGCACGTGGACGTATTCGCCGCGGCGCATTCATTGGACAGTCTCCTCGATCTGGAGAGACATTTGACGCGAAAGACCATCCATGTTTGACGAATTCTTAGATAAAGCGATGGAACTGCGAGCGCTTGGCGAATCGTTTGCCATCGCCACCGTGGTCCGGTTTGAAGCGCCCATTTCGGGCAAACCGGGCGACCGGGCAATTGTCCATTCCGACGGCAGCATGTGGGGTTGGATCGGGGGTGGATGTTCGCAGCCGGCGGTCATCAAAGAAGCGCTGAAAGCGCTACAGGATGGAAGCCCGAGGCTGATTCGAATCAGTCCGTCGGCAAACCCGGAATCGCAAGAAGGCGCCGTTGACTACACGATGACCTGCCATAGCGGAGGATCTCTGGATATCTACGTTGAACCCGTACTGCCGAAGCCGCGAATTGTGATCTTTGGGCGCTCGGTGGTCGCGCAAACGCTGGCCAGGCTCGCCAAAGCCATTCACTATGCGGTTTCCGTGATCGAAGTCATCGAGAACGCCCAGGACCTGGCCCAGTTAGTGACCACTGCTCAGACTTTCGTGGTCGTGTCGACTCAGGGCGAAAACGACGAGGAGGCATTGGAGCAGGCCTTGAGCTTCGAGTCGCCCTATGTCGCTTTCGTCGCCAGCGAGACAAAAACCAGGAAAATCCTCGATTTCTTGCGCGAGAAGGGGATTCCCTCCGAGCATTTGAGCCGGGTCAAAGCGCCCGCCGGGTTGCGGATTGGCGCAGTCTCGCCGGAAGAAATCGCCGTCAGCATTCTCGCCGAAATCGTGCAGGTGGGTCGAAG
>DATFZA010000117.1:0-3032 GCA_035314765.1 Bryobacteraceae bacterium | reverse complement strand
TCACTTCGAGCAGCGTAAATCCGTTTCTCGGTCTCAAGGTGTTCAAGGCTTCTCAATATGAGGAACGCCGGTCATCGGATCGACGCTGACGATGAGTTCCGAATGCCGCCGGTTACTCAAGCGCACACCGAATTGGGGCACCGTCCCGCCCGGGTACATGAAAAAGCTACGCGCGGATTGATTGCCATCGTCAACCATGGCCGGGACCACGTCGACGATCGTGATGCCGTCCGGCATCTCCATGCGGCGCTCAAACCCCGGCTCGCTCGACCGCATGACCAAGGTGTTCTCCGACTTCGAAATCGCAACTTCCATCACCAACTGACGCCGCGTGCAGCGATTCATAGCGGATCCAAAAAAAGTCGCGACGCCGTTAGCCGCCTGATTCAAGCGCAACGAATCCACGCCGGAGCTAAGCGCCGGAAAACTGATGCCCACCATGATCGCAATAATCGCCACCACCACCAGCAGCTCAATCAGCGTGACCCCAGCATTTCTTTTGTGGGGCAGGTTATTAACCTGCGGCCGATTATTAATCGGCCCCGGGCGGGTTGCAAGCAATATGAAGGAGGTGAACCCAACATCTCGATTAGCGTCACGCCGGAATTGTGAGGCACGGCGCGCAGTAGGAAGAATGAAAACCGGCGAGCCCGCGGCGCGGATGGGGACACAGCGAGCCCGAGTCCGAACTCCCTCAATCAAATTTATCGTAGCTGTGTCCCCTGGGCGCTTGGCTGATGGCGGGTTTTCGAGAGTGCCGCCGGTTGGCAACCGGTCCCACAAACTCTCAGTTCTTCCAACTGACAATATCCGCATTCAGCCCCTCCCCTCCCGGCTGGCCATCTCCTCCATAGCAAATAATGTCCGGATCGTCACCATGATCCCCGGGGTACTTGTACACATACCGATGCTGCCACGGGTCCATATCGATATCCTTCTGCACATACGGACCTTGCCAGTTATTCACGTTCTCCGGCTTCACGCGCAACGCCTGCAAGCCCTGTTCAGTGGTCGGATAAACGCCCGTATCAAGCTTGTAGGATCCCAACGCGGTCAGGTACGCCTTGATCTGCTCCTTTGCGAGTAACCGGCGGGAGCTGTCTGGCCGTCTGAAGTCTACTTGAACCGAAGCGACGAACACAGCCGCAATGAGCGCGGCGAGCGCCACCTCAGTTCTTCCAACTGACAATATCCGCATTCAGCCCCTCGCCTCCCGGCTGGCCGTCGCCTCCATAACAAATAATGTCGGGATCGTCTCCATGATCTCCGGGGTACTTGTAAACATACGGATGCTGCCACGGGTCCATATCGATATCCTTCTGCACATATGGACCCTGCCAATTATTTACGTTCTCCGGCTTGACACGTAGCGCCTGCAAGCCCTGTTCAGTCGTCGGATAGACGCCCGTATCCAGCTTGTAGGACCCCAACGCGGTCAGGTACGCATTGATCTGCGCTTTGGCCTGCGTCTTGCGGGCCTTGTCAGCCGACCCCATCATTTTGGGCAGCACCAACGCCGCGAACAGCGCGATGATGGTGACCACCACCAACATCTCAATGAGAGTGACACCAGCATCTCCCTTGTGGGGCCGACCCCCTGGCCGGCGCGCGACGTTCTCGTCGCGCCCTGCTTCTCGAGTCCAAAAATTTTTCAGCATCGTCTTATACCGCCACGTCGTTAATACTCGTTATCGCCAGCATCATGCTCAAAATCAGCGTGCCCACCACAATCCCCATAATCAGAATCACCAGCGGCTCAAACAGCGAAGTAAACCGCTTGATCGCCGCCCGCGTATCCGCTTCATAGATATCGGCCATGCGGTTGAACATGGAATCCAGCCGTCCCGTCTCTTCACCCACACTCAACAAATGTCCGGCCAAGGGCGGAAACTCGCCCGTCCGCTTCAACGGAACGGCGATCCCCTCCCCGCGCTTAACGCCCTGCGAAACAATCTCCAGAGAATTCGCGATCTTGCGATTATTCAAAATCGCCCGCGCGATATGGATACTCTGCACCAGCGGTACGCTATTGGCGACCAGCGTTCCCATGGCCCGCGCAAAACGCGCGGTCTCCGCTTTGCGCAGCGCGTCTCCCAACAGCGGAATCTTCAGCGCCGAGGTATCCCACCACAATCGGCCTTGCGCTGTCCTCCGATAAACAATCAGTCCCACAATCGCCAGAATCAGGCCGGTGAGGATCATCCAACCGTAGGTTTGCAAGAAATGACTGGTCTCGATCAGCATTCTGGTTGGCGCGGGCATCACGATATGCGATTGCTCGAAAACGCCCGCAAATCGCGGCACCACAAAATTCATCAGCACCGCGATCGATCCGGCGCCCACCAAAGCCAGCAACGCCGGGTAGATCATCGAAGATACGATGTACGCATGCAGTTCGTCACTGCTGCGCTCGAACTCCGCCAGCCGGTCGAACACCGCGGACAACGAGCCGCTGGCTTCTCCAGCGCGCACCATGTTGACAAACAGATCGGAAAAGTACTCGGGATGCGTGGCAAGGCTATCGGCCAGCGACTTGCCGCCTTTCAAGACGCGAAGCACGTCCAGCACCAGGACCCGAAAGCTGGCCCGCTCCGTCAACTCACTAGTGATGCTGAGCGCCCGGTCCAGCGGCACACCGGCATTCAGCAGCGTCGATAATTCCTGCGTGAAAAAGAGAATGTCGCGCCGCTTGCCCAGCTTGAACGCCGGCAGCTTCAGTTCCGCGCCTTTCTTCGGCTCGAGCCCTACATAAACCGGCGTCAGGCCCTGCTTGCGCAACTCCTGCGCTACCCGGCGGTCGTTGTCGGCATGGATCACTCCCGTGCGCATCTTGCCGTCGAACGCCACCGCCTTGAAATAGTAACCGGTCATCTAGAATTCCAGATTTAAAATTCCTGTGTCACGCGCATCACTTCATCCGCCGTAGTTGCTCCGTCGCGCACCTTGAACCAGCCGTCCTCCCGCAGATTGCGCATGTTGTTCCGCCGCGCCGCGCTGGTGATCGACACCGCGTCCTCATTGCGCATGATCAT
>DATFZA010000116.1:0-5443 GCA_035314765.1 Bryobacteraceae bacterium | reverse complement strand
ATTATGTGCCGGGCAATATCACGATCGGCATCGCCGGCGACGTGAGTCCGGCCGAATGCAAGCGGCTGGCTGAGAAGTATTTCTCCATTATTCCAGCGGGCCCTCTGCCTAGCGGTCCGCGCACGGTAGAGCCGCCGCAGGAAGGCGAGAAACGCGTGGCGGTGGAAACGCCCAGCCAACCGATGATGGCCATCGCCTACAAGCGTCCCGATCAGTTGGACAAAGACGATCCGGTGTTCGATGTGTTGTCGGAGGTACTCGCCGGAGGCCGTACGGGCATGTTGTATAAGCAACTGGTTCGCGACAAGCAGATTGCCTTGGCGGCTTTCGCCGAAGCCGCTTTTCCGGGAGGCAAATATCCCGGCTTGTTCCTGTTTTTTCTGGCCCCCAATCTGGGCCACACGCTCGAAGAGAACGAGAAAGCCTGCTATGAAGTAATCGAGCGGCTGAAAACGCAGAAGGTGGATGAAGAATCGCTGAAGCGCGTCAAGACGAAAGTGCGGGCGGAGTTGATTCGGAAGCTCGACAGCAATTCCGGCATGGCGTCGGAACTGACTTCGTATTACACGGCTTACGGCGACTGGCGCAAACTGTTTTCCAGCATTGAGGACATCGATAAGATTACCGCTGACGATGTACAGCGTGTTGCGAAACAATACCTGGTTCCCGAAACCCGCACGGTGGTATTCACGCTGGCTCCTAAAGTCGCATCCGAGGGCGCGTCTAAAGGTGACAAGCCGTGAAGGGGGTCTGCGTTTTAGCTGCCGGTTTGATTTGCGCCGCTGCCCTAAGCGCGCAAGAGACCGAGGTACGGCGCGCGGTGGTTCTGCCCTCCTACAAAGATCTCAAGTTCCCGCCGCTGCCGCGGATTGAGATTCCGAAGCCGGACACGGTCACGCTTCCTAATGGCATGAAGATTTTCCTGCTGGAGAATCATGAATTGCCGACCATCAGCGGATTTGCGCTGATCCGTACCGGCAATCTGTTCGACCCCTCGGGTAAACACGGACTGGCGGAAGTGACCGGCGGGGTGCTCCGCTCCGGCGGGTCGCACACGCTAACTGGCGATCAGATCGACGAGCAGTTGGAAAACGTCGCCGCTTCGATCGAAAGCTCCATCGGTGAAAGCTTTGGCACGCTTTCTTTTTCCTGCCTGAAAGAGAATACCGGGCCGGTACTGGGGCTGTTTCGCGACTTACTGACCGCTCCGGAATTCCGCCAGGACAAACTCGATCTGGAGAAGAAGCAGGTTCGGAGCGGCATCGCCAGGCGCAATGACGACCCCAACGGAATCCTGGAGCGCGAATTTCCGGCCGAGGTGTACGGCCGGAAAACTCCTTACGGATGGAGCGTCGAATATTCCGATATCGATAGCATCCAGCGGCCGGATCTGATCGCTTTTTATCAGCGTTACTATTTTCCAGGAAACATTATGCTGGCTGTGTATGGCGACTTCGATACCGGTCGCATGAAACAACAACTGACGGATTTGTTTGCATCCTGGACGGTCACGCAGCCGCCCGTTCCCAAGTTTCCCGAAGTGACCGCCAAGCCGGTACCGGGAGTTTTTCTGGCCAGCAAATCGGATGTCACTCAGACTTTCTTTTCCATCGGACATCTGGGCGGCACTCTGATAGACAAGGACTACCCTGCTCTCGAAGTAACGTCGGCGATTCTCGGAGGCGGTTTCTCCAGCCGTCTGTTCCAGCGCATCCGCACCAAACTTGGCTACGCCTACAACATTGGCGCCGAATGGGAAGCCGACTACGATCATCCCGGCCTTTTCAAGATCAGCGGCAGTACGCAGTCGGCGCACACGGTGGACACGATCAAGGCTTCTATTGAAGAATTGAATCGCCTGCGCGCCGCACCGGTGACCGACCAGGAACTGCAGGTCGCGAAAGACAGCATCCTGAATGGCTTTGTCTTCAACTTCGACAAGCCGAGCAAGACGCTGAACCGGCTGGTGACGTACGAGTATTTCGGCTATCCAAGAGATTTCGTGTTCACTTATCAGAAAGGCATCGCCGCCGTCACTAAAGCAGACGTATTACGCGTGGCCAAGGAGTATTTGCGCCCGGAAGACCTCACCATTGTCGCGGTGGGCAATCCGGATCAGTTCAAGACGCCGTTGTCCGCGCTTGGCTTGAAGGTGCTGCCGATTGACTTGAGCATTCCGGAGGGCAAAAAAGAAAACACAAAATCCGACGCCGCCACCCAGGCGCAAGGCCGGCGCCTGCTCGATCGTGTACAAACGGCGATGGGCGGCGCCGGCAAGCTGGCCGGCATCAAGGACATTGCCTATAGCGCCGACGTCACCATTTACACGCCGGGGGCAGCGATGAAGGCCAAGCAAAAGAATTCATATATTTTGCCTGCTTCGCTCCGGCAGGAACTGGAACTCCCGTTCGGCAAGCAGGTGGTTTATACCAACGGTATCGGCGGATGGATCATGTCGCCGCAAGGAATGATGGCGATGACGCCGGCCGCGCTCAAACAGGCGCAGGGCGAAGTGTTCCGGTTGTTGTTTCACCTGGCAGTGTGTGACGCTTGCGCCGTGAACGCGGTGGGTGACAATGAAATCGAACTGGCGGGTAAGAACGGCGAAACTGCGCGCATTGAAATCGATCCGAAGACCGGTCTGCCGTCCAAGGTGTCCTACGACGACAATACACAGAACGAGTACTCAGCTTGGCAGGATACCGATGGAATTCGCGTTCCCTCGCATTGGACGGTTACGCGGGACGGCCAGAAGTTTGCCGAGATCACGGTGCACGAGTACCAGCTCAACCGGGGACTGACCGATCAGGAGTTGAGCAGGAAACCATGAAGCCGCTGGCCGCTGCGCTGGCTGCCGTGCTGGTTTGCGCGCCAACGGCGGCGCGCGCGGAAACCAGTCTGGAGAAAGGTAAGCGCGTTATCGCCGAATGCGTTGACGCTTTGGGCGGCGAACGCTTCCGGCACATCCAATACCGCGAAGAAGCAGGCCGCGCCTATTCGTTCTACCGGGAGCGGTTGAGCGGCTTGGCCATCGCCACCATCTATACCCAGTACGAGTCTGGCGTGGCCGACACAGCCCATCAGTTGTCGGTCCGGCAACGTCAGAATTACGGAAAAAAACAAGACTACGGCGCATTATTTACAGAGACTGCCATTTACGATATTACTTTTCGCGGCGCCCGGGAGCTAGAAGAAGAACGCTTTCTGCGATATAAAGACACTACACTCAATGACATTTTCTACATTCTCCGGATTCGCCTCAATGAGCCCGGCTTGACGATGGAATCGCGCGGCGCCGACGTGGTGGATAACCGGGCGGTGGAGATCGTCGAACTGGTGGACGCCGATAACCGCGTGGTCACGGTTTATTTCGACCAAAGCACCAAAGTACCCGTCCGCCAGGTCTTTCAACGCCGCGACCCGAAGACCCGGTTGAACGACGAAGAAGTCACGCTGTTCACCAAATACCGGACCGTGGAGGGAATCCAGTGGCCTTTCGCCGTGCAGCGCGAGCGCAATGGCGAGAAAATCTTCGAGCTATTTTCGGAATCGGTACACTTTGACAAATCGATTCCGGAGAAGTTGTTCGTTAAGCCGTAAAATTAGGGGCGTTGGGCGTCGCAAGGCGCACCTGCGCTCGCCGAGCGCCAGGGGACACCGCTGCGATAGTTCTCAAGCGAAGGAGTTCGGACACGAGCCCGCAGTGTTCCCGTCCGCCTTATGGAGCCGTGCGCGTCAGCAGCAGCGGTAGTCAGCAAGCGCAGCAATGTTATACGCCGATTTCTTTTTGATCGGGCAGAGGGGCAACCTTCACCAGTTGCGGCTGAATCGGGGACAGCGGCAGGCCCATCATGACGGCCAGGCCGGGATATTTGTTCTCCGCGCGCAACGTCCCTCCGTGCAGTTCCACGGAGCGGCGGGCAATGGCCAGGCCCAAGCCGACGCCGCCGCTGACGCGGTTACGGTCGCTATCCACGCGGTAAAACGCATCGAAAATGCGCGCCAGCGATTCTTCGGGAACGCCTGGTCCCTGATCGCGAATCAGCACTTGCGCCAAACTGCCGCTCCGGGTTAGCTCCACGCCGATCGCGCTGCCGGTTGGTGCGTAGCGGATCGCGTTGCGGAGCACGTTCTCGATCGCTCTTCTGAGCAGTTCCTCGTCTCCGGTGACGCTCGCCGGGCCGGCCGTAGTCAGCTCGATGCGGCAACCTTTCATGTTGGCTTCAATCAGAGAGTCCTCGACCACCTCGCCGAGGAGCCGATCGAGTTCCACGGTCTCCGTCTTGCGCTGCGAGGGATCGCCCTCGACCCGCGTCACCTGCAACAACTCGCCGACCAGTTGATTCAACCGCTGGGCCTCCTTTTCAATGCGGTCGAGCATGTGGTCGCGCTCTTCTCCGGAACGCGCCAACTCCACGGCAACGCCCAGGCGGGCGAGCGGACTGCGCAGTTCATGCGAAATGTCCATCAGCAGGCGGCGCTCGGCGGTCAACAGCGTCTGAATCCGGTCGGCCATTTTGTTGAAACTGGCCGAGAGTTGCCCAAACTCGTCGTGCCTTCCAGTAGCCGCCGCGCGTACCGACAATTCGCCGCGGCCGAACTGATCCACCACCTCCCGCAGACGGCGCAGCGGTGAGGTCAGGTGATAGGAGAAGCCATAACACAAAAGAATGACCGCGCCGATAATCCAAAGATGTTGGGGCTGCAGGAACCAGAACAGAAAGCTGCGGCGCTCATCGATCAAAAAAAGCCAGTATTGGCGCGTGGCGTCGTGACGCGGAATGATGGCGCGCCGAAAAATGAAGAGAAACGGAAGAGGAGACTGCGGCCGCCGCTCGATGTGGGCCATCAATTCCGGATGTGCTTGACCCGTCAGCAGGTCCACGCCCTTGGCGTCGGTAAAAACCATCTTGGCGTTGTTGACGTTCTGGAAGCGTGTCAGAGCCGCGGCCAGCGCCGGTTTGCCGCCCGTTTCGTAAGCCTTCTTGGCATCCTCCACCTGTAAACGGAGCAGCATGACGAAGGGCGATTGCGGGGATCCGGAATTCTGCAGAGTGAGCGCCGTGGTCAGCAGGATGCCGCCGATGGCCACAGTCATGGTGACCAGGAACCATCCGAGCGTTTTGGCGAACATCGATTTCATACAGGCGATATCATACAGGCGACCTCATTCCGGCGAAGCCTCCTCTTTGGTGCGGCAGAACTGATAGCCAGCGCCGCGAATGGTCTTGATCACTGGCCGGCCGCCCTCCAGCTTTTTTCGCAGGTGGCTAACATGCATGTCGATGGAACGGTCAAAGGGCGTCGCTTTGCGGTTATACAAACTCTCCATCAGATCGTCCCGCGAGACCACATTTCCGGCCGCGCGCATCAACTGTTCCAGGATATCGAATTCGAGGGTAGTGATTTCTACTGGTTGCCCTTCCAAGAGCACTTCGCGGGA
>DATFZA010000115.1:0-4423 GCA_035314765.1 Bryobacteraceae bacterium | reverse complement strand
GATCGGCCGGTGACCCTGACGATGCATGATCCCAGGATAGACTGGTCTGGTGACGGTACGGGTCATCCATCCGGCGTTATGCATCCAAAGACTATCGCTACAATCATGAAACAGCCAGGCCTGAAATGAAATATGCCGTGATCTATGAAACGGGTCCGGGTGGCGGCTATAGCGCCTACGCGCCCGATCTACGCCGGATCTAGAGGATCCGTGGCGGCTGCTGCCACGCTGGAAGCGACACGCGAATTGATGAAAGAAACCATCGAGTTCCACATTGAGGCATGCGCCTGCATGGGGAAATTGTGGCTGAGCCGTCGTCGCTCGCCGGGATGATAGAGGCCGGCTCAGCTCGGTGACGAAAACCCGCTCGGCGTAATCCAGAAGCTCTCGGTCCAAACCCCGCCCGGCGCGACACTCTGCAACTCCGGATACAAACCCGCGTGGTGCAGGTTGAACCCGTCCGTCACCCCGCTCATCGGCTCAAAGCAGATCACCGGGCGAGTAGCCGGAGCGAACACAATCGCCACCGGATATTTTGGTCCGAAGCGGATCGCGATCTTCTGCGACCTGCCTTCCACCGTGAACTCATCCCGATGTTGGACGCCTCCAAAAACATCGTCCAGGCGGCGCTCAGCGAGAGAAAATGAGGCTGGCAGCGTGGCGGCCTCCGTCTTCCCGGTGGGAATGGTTTTCTCGGATAGCAGGTAGCGCGTGCGCACCGGAACGTGCACCCTCCATTCGTCGCGCGGCGCGTCTGTGATCTGGTACCAGGGATGGAAGCCGATCACCAGCGGCATGGGATCTACCGACAGATTGTGAACGGCCACGCGAACTTCGAGCACGCCGCTACTCAGCCGATGGGTCATCTCGATCGTTTGGGCGAAGGGGAACTGGGCCATCCATTCGGGATGCTTCCAGAACTCCAGCCGGCTGGTCACCTCGGCGCATTCGTCGCCGAATTCGACGCTGACCACTTCCCAACCCTCGGCAAACAGCAGCAGGCCATGAATGGACAACCCCTCGGAGTCGCGATGCAAAGCAAAAACGTCCGGATTGAGGCGATAGCGCTTGCCATCGGCGAAGAACGCGTCTTCACTCAGTCGATTCGCCCAGGGGCCGAGAAAAGGAATGCCAAGTTGGCACGGCTTCTCCTTCCATTGGGCCACGCTGTCGAATGGAAAATAGAGAGCGTTGTGGCCGTTCACCTTTAGCTCGAAGGTCATGTTGCCGATCGAAGGTGCGATGGAAACCTCGATATTGCGCGCGGAGTCTCGCAGGCGAATCACTGGGATTCCGTCGACAGTCAACTTCTCCGCGGAGTATGCAGCGGCGTGCGATGTTGCAGTCGCCATAAAAGGGAGCTACTGCGCGTCCGGGTCTTGGAGTTCGAGGTCGGTGTACTTCTGACAACAGACGCAGGTTCCCGGCGCCAACGTCCGAATATAACAGACATCGCACCAGTAGGTAATCTTCATCCGCTTGCCGTTTTTGTACACGTACATCGCCACCGTGTGAATGGGGTCGATCTCAAAATGATCCGGCGCCGTGAAATGCCCGACCGCTTCAAAATCGGAACCCTGCACCCGTTCGTCATTTAGGATGGCTTGGGTGGGTCCGTCTCCCGTGAGGAGGATCTGCTTGCCGCCCTGAATGAGGACCGGCTGATGCGCGGCGTTCGTCCCGAGCTTCCCGCGCACCGCAAGCCCGGGCAAACTGGCGGCGAGCATGACAGCCGGGAACCACAATGCCAGCCCCAGAAATGCCAGGCGAATACGCATCAACTTCATTGTATGGCACGGGCATTGTGCGCCCTTGCTTTTCCGCCGCCAGGGGTGCTTAACCGTTTTGGGGATCAATGGCCCGGGACCATGTTGCAGGCTTCCGCCGGGTCCAGGGCTTGGCGGATGGAAAGCTCTAACTCGGCTAAGCGCGGAAGAGCTAATACACCCCTCATCTCCTCCTGCGGTGATACCCGCCGCCGACAGCGCCAATATCAATCAGGACCGCTAGAATCAGCCAGACCAGATTCAATCCCGCCATCGGCAATCCCGAATTCACCTCCCACGCGTAGACCAGCGTTGTGAGTGGCAGAAACAGGAAACCGAGCAGAATCAGCAGGAGGCTGTGGAAAGCGCGGTCCAGGTAGTTCGAGAAGAGCCATATCAGCACGATCGCCAGGCGGGGCGAGAGCAGAAACACGAGCAGCAGGATACATGGCATACCGATTGCATGGACGCGACTTGGCTCGGTTCGTTTCGGTACAATGAAACTAATGGCTGAGCAAAGCGAAAAGAGTCTCTACAGCGCCGAGTATCTCGGCAGCGGAACATTTGTCATCAAGAAGCCCAAGCGCAAGGCGGGCAAGTTGCGGCAATCCCGCTTGAAGGGAACCACGCGCGGGGCCCGGAAATAAGCCTTAGCTTCTCTTTTTCAGACCCGAAGCGTCCATTCGGAATTGCGTTAGCTGCATCCATTTCCTTAGTAGCGCTGTCAATTCATCCTTCGTTCGCTGCTGGCCGTTACGGCTAAGGTTGGGAACTAAGTTCTCCAACTCCAGCGGATCCTGACCCAAGTTGTATAGATAGGTGGCTTCCATTTCCCGGTTCACCACCAACTTGTCCAGGCCGCGCACCACTGCGCGCCATTCTTCCGCCGTGCGCAGTTTACCCTCGGCGAACATTGCTTCCTGGCCGGCAAAGCCAGGCGCCAGATTGCGCCCCTGCATCTCACCAGGAAGCGCCAAGCCGCAGAGGGACAACAGCGTAGGCGCCAAATCGACAATCGAGACCAGCAGATCCTCTCGAACGATCCCCGCTTTGCCCAATCGTGGATAACGAAGAACGAGCGGAATCCGCAACGCCTCTTCGAATGCCACGCCCGTATCCTCCAATCCCTGCGATCCCAGCATCGAGCCCGACGTGCTGGTGAACACAACCATTGTGTCGTCGCGCAAATTCTCCCGGTCCAGTGCGTCCAAGAGCCGGTCGAGATTCTCATCGAGAGCGCTGCAGACTGCGTAATACATGGCGTACTCGTCCTGCACTCGCGATGTGAGTTCCTCGGGAACGTTGCCGCGGAGGTTCAGTTTCGAGGGCTCATACAGACCCGCCACCCGATCGGGGGGAATCCGGGGCGGATGCGGCGGTCCCCACGACAGAAACAGGAAAAACGCGTTCTCGCGATTCTGCTTTATAAAATCGACGGCCAAATCCGTTTGATAGTCGGGTTCAAAGCCTTTGGCCAGGATCGGCTCGGGGCGATCCCGAAAGTAGCGCGACTGATAATAACGGTCGCCACGATTGTAAGCGGCCCAATAGTCGAAGCCGCGCCGCCGCGGTCCAGGCGGCACAAACCCCGGATCGCCGCTGCCATCCAATTCCCATTTGCCAATGAACGCCGTCCGGTAACCCGCCTGTTGCAAGGCCAAGGAAAGAGTTGGCTGGTCCAGTGGCAACTGGATATTGTTCTCCGGCACGCCGCACGCATGGGGAAATCGGCCTGAAAGCAGCGCCGCGCGCGCCGGGCCGGACTGCGGGCAAGCGGTATAGGCGCGCGAAAAGCTGACGCCTTCTTCCATCAGGCGCCGAAGCGCCGGTGCCCGCAAATAGGAACCGTCTCCAGGAAGTTCCTGCCCGCGCCACTGGTCCGAGACCACAAGCACGAGATTGGGCTTCCGCTCCGGCGCTGCCGTCAGGCAGCCGGCGCCAACGGCAGCGGTCTGAAGGAACGTACGTCGAAGCAAGTTCTATTGTAGAAGCGCTAGCCGAAGTTCGTCACGATGGAGTCGCAGCCCTGACCGCCCCCGTATTCGGATTGCGCGCCTTGGTCACTTCCAGCTTCGCCGCGTCGGTAATCGAGAATAGCTCGAACGCGTCAAAATCGTCCCCCACCACGGGAGTCATCGCCAAATCGGTGTAATCTCGAACATTCGCGTTCTTCTTCAACTGCCGGCGAAAGCGCCCATAACGCCAGATCGCCTGGGCCAGTTTGACGTGCTTGTAGACCAGATCTCCCAGATTCCGCCCATAAAAAACCAACGGGTTCTCCAACGGAAGCGGCGGGCGCCGGTCTTTGCGGTACTTGCGCCGCAAGTAGCCGCCCTGCAAGGGGTGCACTCTTTCGAGCGCGTAACAACCGTAGTACCAGATCAGCAAGAACAGAACCTTGCCCGCGCTGATGCCGCACGCCGCCGCGCGCCGCATGACGGTCTCCATGTGCTCCGGCGAATAATAGACATCCCACGCGTCCCGGTACACCTTCTCGAACTCTTCCTTGGTCATGGTGGCGTGAGCCGTGGTCGCGTGCTCCAGATCGTAGTTGTTGAGATCCGGATCCATGTAAACACCGGCGTTGTAGAGCTTCTGATGATCCTCCGATCCCGGCAGCGGCGTCAGACAATGGAACTCCAACAGATCGAGCGGCA
>DATFZA010000114.1:0-3119 GCA_035314765.1 Bryobacteraceae bacterium | reverse complement strand
CCCTTGCGAGACAGATCGCCGCGCGACAGAAGATCCACTCGCCCAGCACATGAGGCCGCGGTTCCTGCGGATGCGGATTTCAATTACAGGATAGTCCGTGGCCTTCGCCGGCGTGAGCGGGCGATCGATTTCCTGAGTGCGCATGATAGCGGAATCATTGGGTTTGGTGACAGCGAAGTCTTGCAAGTGGCCGCAGAACTGGGGCGTATCCTCATCTCTCATGACCGCAACACGATCCCGAGCCATTTCGCACGATTCCGGCAAAGCCAGCGGAGTTTCGGAGTCATCGTCGTGAATCAAAATCCGGATACTCGTGCAGTGATAAGCGCGCCGCAATAGAAGACCTCATTTTGATTTGGGAAGCATCGGACGCCGCGGAATGGATCGACCGGATCGGTTTCGTGCCGATCTAGTGCCATCCGCGCTCCCCGGTACCCAGTACTTTTCACTACCCGCAAAAGAGGTAGAAGTTATACCCCTTTGAACTATAGCCAAATCGGCCTTCAAGACACAATAATAGTTCCTTACCTGGTTCACATTCTAAGAAGCGAGACACATGAATCTCCTGCAGGTGGAAAATAATCCGGAAGCCTGCGCTGCGGTGGGTTTGGAGTGCCGCCAGTGCATCCAAAGCTCGGCCGCCAGCGTGGCAAGAGTCTGTAATGGCATGCAGGAGGCCAACGTACGCAGCGTGTTCTTTCAGATTTACCCCGCGGCCGCTTGCAGCGTCATGCTGCCGGCATTTCAGCGCGTCTACGCTGAAGCCATCGGCAAAGTCACCAGCATCGCCGCCGCTTGATTCTCGGCCGCTTAGTTCTCCGCCACTGCCGCGGACCGCTGCGCCGCGATCTCATCCAACCGGCGCCGGACGCCTTGCGGATCGGTAAATTCGAAGATCCAATCGATCGCCGCTCGGTCTCCGTCCACGATATGAGACACGGCGCTTCATGTAGCCAAGCGCCCGCCGCTCATTTTCGCGCAAAGCCGGTAATCCCTTGCGAGCCGGCTGGTTATTCTCCCGCATGGACGCGCCTTCGGCGTAGAACTTCTCTCAGCTACGACGGCGCGGTGGCGCGCCTATGGCCTCGAGAAATTGCCCGTCCACCGCCATCGAGTAATCTAGTGACATGAAAATCCTGGTTATCGGCGGCACCGGTTTCATTGGCCCTCCCCTGGTACGCCAACTCGCTGGGATGGGACATTCCATGGCGGTATTGCACCGCGGCAGCGCCCCAGCGGATTTACCGGCCGAGCACATCCTTGGCCACCGCCGCGATTTGGCCAAGCTTCGTCCGGAAGCAGACGTCGTTATCGACCTGATTCTCAGCTCCGCTGCGCAAGCGTCGGGGTTGATGGAGACTTTTCGGGGCCGGGCGCGGCGTGTGATTGCCGCCAGCAGCATCGATGTGTATCGTGCATGTGGAGTGCTCCATGGCAGTGAGGCGGGCCCGCTGGAACCCGTGCCGCTGACCGAGGGTTCGGCGCTACGTACCAAATTGCAGACCTATCCGCCCACGCAGATAAAGGTGCTGCAGAAGGTTTTTGGCTGGGTGGACGACGAGTACGACAAGATTCCGGTCGAGCGGACCATCCTGGGCGACCCCGAACTGCCTGGCACGGTGCTGCGCCTTCCGATGATCTATGGCCCCGGCGATCGCCTGCGCCGGTTCCATCCGATTCTCAAGCGAATCGACGATGGCCGGCGCGTCATCCTGTTCGAAGAAGGCTGGGCCGGGTGGCGCACGCCGCGAGGATACGTCGAGAACGTGGCGGCGGCTCTGGCGCTGGCCGCAATCTCGGAAAAGGCCGCGGGCCGCGTCTATAACGTCGCGGAAATGCCGGCGTATTCTGAGCTTGAATGGGCCCGCAAGATCGCGACAGCTACGGGTTGGGACGGCGAGTTCGTGACGCTGCCCAAAGACCGGGCGCCCGCGCATTTGGCGCCGCCGGGCAACGCCGCCCAGCATTGGGAGGCCGATTCCAGCCGGATCCGCCGCGAACTGGGCTACCGGGAGTTGGTTCCGCTCGATGAAGGCATCTTACGCACCATTGCCTGGGAGCGGGCGCACCCGATTGGAGAAGGATTCAATCCGCACCAGTTCGACTACGAGGCGGAGGACGCGGCGGTTGGTTGACGCTTGTGCGCCAGGGGACACTGCTGCGATCGTTGAAGAGGAACGATTTCGAACACGAGCCCGCAATGTCCCCGTTCGCTCCGAACGTCCGCGTCGCCAGCTAGCCCTTCTAAGACGACGGCGCCACCTTCTCCAGCCCTTTGCTCTTGAGTTGCTCGTTCACCGGAGGGAGATTGTTGCGTAATGCCTCATCCAGCTTGGCCTTCTGCGCGTCCAGGCGGTCGCTCAGTTCCTTGAATACTACATAGCTCTGGTCTGTAGGTCTCGCATCGCCGGTCTCGATGCTGCGAGCCAGCGCGCCCAGCATATTGTTCAGCTTGATGGGAAAATTCAGCGGGTCCTGATTGCTGCGGTTGCGGACCTGATAAACCTCTTCCTCTACCGCCGAGAGTTTCGTCTCCAGGCGCTCGGCGGCGGCGTTCAGTTCCGGATCCTTGGCCTTTTCGACGCGCTCTTTGAGCTGCTTCTTTATTGAGCGGATGTCGATCACCATCTGATCGGCGTCGCTGAGACGGTCGCGCACTTGAGAGGCAAGCTGGAACTGCTTTTCGAGATCCTCGTCGGTGACCGTGTTCAGGCGCGGATCGCGGAAGACGTGAAACTTGGCGGTCTGCGTCACTCCGGCGGCCGTAAAACGGACCGCATAGTCGCCGGGAGGCGCCACTGGTCCCACTTCGGCCCGGGCGCTCCACAAAACCATGCCTTCAAAGGTCTTCGAACCGGGATAGCGCAAGTCCCAGGTGAAGCGGTTGACGCCAGCTTTTCTGGCCGGCGGCTTGGGACCGCGAGGCCCGAAAAACTCCGCTTCCTCGTCGTTGTTGTCGTCTTTTTTCTTGTCGTCCTCGGGCGTGCCAGCAAACGAACGCACCAGCGCGCCGTGGCCGTCCAGAATATCGATGGTCACTTTGTCCGCGGCTTGTTTCAAGAAATAATCGATGGAAGCCTGGTTGACCGACCGCCAGACATCGCGCGGCTGAAACAGGT
>DATFZA010000113.1:0-5842 GCA_035314765.1 Bryobacteraceae bacterium | reverse complement strand
GGCTCGGGCCTGTGCCTTGGTTACCGCGGCCGATCGGCCACTCGCCTTTTCGTACTCCAGCAGGCCCTCCAAGACGCAGATCGTCGAGTGAAACGACGAGCGCTTACTCTTCGGGGCCTCACAGTTCCACCCGCCATCCTCGAGCTGCTCACCGAGCAGCCGATCCAGCACCTCTTCGCAGGGTTCGCCAAAGTAGGCGCCTGCCGCCAGAATACGCCCGTTGATACACGCCTCCGTCTCGCCCCCGAAGTACGGTCTCCCACCCCAGGTAACGTGCTTTCGCACGCGGTCAATGGCCCTGCGGACTTTTGGCGCCTGCGGATCCGCCCCGAGATCCTTGAGGAGCGTGACGTTGTGGACGGTGGATAACCATCCCTTATCCCCGCCAGCGCCCCAATGGCCACGCGGAGACTGACTGTCGAGCAGCCGTGCACCCCACCCTTCGGCTGCGACACGCGAGCGTTCGGTGGTTACGACCCGCTCGTCTTCGCCGGTGAGATCGCGCATGACCTGCCAGCGGATTGCAGGATCCGAATCTAACAACCACTTCATTACGTTCATTGGACTCTGCCTCCTCTTAAATTTGGCGCGCGTACTATTTATATCCGCGTACTATTTATATCTAAGACACGCCCGCCCGCTCAACCTGCTCAGCGGCGGAACCGGCCCGTCGTGGTGGGTGGCACGGGCCTTGGATCGGATGCGCCTTCGGCGGCGGGGGGTGTAGCGCGCTGAGATCAAGAAACGATACCAGCTCGAAGAGTCTGAAAACCCGCTGCGGCGATGGCGCCTAATGCGGCGCCGACGGTCGCGCGAAAACACAGATGAAAGGCGTCAGAGCGGAAACCGCTTCTTCGACGGCCCACTCCATACTGCGCGCAAGGCCATGGGCCAGGCTTGCCATCGCTCCGGCCGCCAAACCACGGGAAGATGATCGGCACGCCGCCGCGAATCGCCCTGCCAGGCGCGAACAAGCTTTTGGGGCTGACGAATAGCACCCGTTGCCACGCTTGGCGCCCGGCAAGAAGAGTTCACTCTCGGCGCATTGCTTCCGACAGCCCACGAAGGGGCACTACGAAGCTTGACGATTGCGCCGCACCTGCTATCGTAAGAATGAAAGATCCCGAAAGGCGCATCGGTACCCATCATCATGACTGTCGCGTTCAAAACCAAGCAGCCCTTCGTGGTTTCACCGGCAGCGCTTCGGCGAGCTGGATTTAAGAGTGGCCAAGAGTTGGAAGTCAAAGTCACGGGCGGCGCGATCACGATCCTTCCGAAACCCCCCGCGCCTCTCGATGAGCTTGCGCCCTCTGTGCGTCGGGCCGTGAATCGCGGCATCGCGGCGAGTGAGCGCGATTACAAAGAGGGGCGTTCCTATGGCCCCTTCAAGACACATGAGGCTTTCATTGCTTCCTTGCATGAGGAGTCCGCCAAACTGGCCCCGAAGAAAACCAAACGTCCGCTCAAATGACGCTTCGGTACTCGAAGCACTTTTTGCGCAGTTAGTTCAAAGCTCCTAAAGCGGTTCAAGATGCGTTCGACAAGCAGTCGAAACTCCTGCTACAGAACCCGCACCATCCGTCCTTGCGGGCGAAGAAGTTCGATGAAGCCCGCGACCTTTGGCAGGCTCGGGTGAACTACAGCTGGCGTTTTTATTTCAAGGTTATGGAGGATGTCTACTCTATGGAAGAAATCAGGTTTCATCCCAAGTAGCTCTCCTTGCAAAGCCATTGTCTGCAATTAGCGTGAAAACCAACAACTTCAAAGTGGTGACGAGGATTGTGATGGAAATCCGTCCTTACTCGGCGCTTTTCGGTCACTTCTTTAGGTTCGGTGACGCGGCGCTGTCGGCGCGGACGGTAACGGGCCCCGGTCGAGGGACGAGATTTCCGGCATCTACTCCTGCCGCAATGCCCGCATGGGGTCGATTCGCGTGGCGCGCCGCGCTGGCAGAAACGTGGCGGCCGCGCCGATTCCCAGCATCAGAGCGAATACAATCGCGAACGTGAGCGGATCGCTGGGCCGCACGCCATACAGAATCCGCTCCAGCAACCGCCCGGCGACTAAAGCCAATGCCAGCCCGAGAACAAGACCCGTGCCGATCAAAGTGGCGGCGTGGCGGGCCACCGACTTGAGCACCTGCGCCTGGGTTGCGCCGATCGCCATGCGGATGCCGATTTCGCGGGTCCGTCGCGAGACCGCGTAGGCCATAACACCGTAAATCCCCGTGGCGGAGAGCACCAGCGCCAGAACTCCAAACGCACTCAGCGCAATGGCGGCAATGCGGGCAGGGAAGAAGGTCAACGACAGTTGATCCTCCATCTTGCCGGTCGCGAACAGAGCGATGGAAGGATCGAGTTCCCGTACCACGCCCCGGATCGAAGGCACCAGAGCATCGGGCGAAGTCATTCGCGTGCGCGCCACTAAAGAAGTAGCCGAGCTATACGAGATTTCCAGCGGCGTCCAGAAGGCGGCTTTTGGGGGATCAGTGAGAAAACTGTATTTTCCGGTTTCCGCCACACCCACAATCTCGATCGGTTCCTTGGTTGTGTTGGTGGAGAAGCGGCGTCCCAGCGGGTTGTTCCCGTCCACCAACTGCGCCACAAACGCGGCGTTCACGATGGCCACCCGCTTGCCGCCCTGCTGGTCCCGGGCGTCGAACTCGCGGCCGGAAATCAGACGCGTTTGCATCGTATGGAAATAATCGGGGCTGACCGTAAACTCGAAAGCGATAGGAATGTCCGCGGCGCGCCGCGGAACGGGCTTGCCTTCGATATAGACGTGATTGGAACTGACGCCGGCCCTTAACGGGATGTTATCCGCCAGCGCGGCCGACTCCACTCCCGGCAGTTGGCGCACCTTTTCGAGCATGCGCCGCTGAAACTCACGGCCGCGCGGCTCGTCATAGCCTTGCGTGTTCAGATCGAAGGAGACCGTAGCCAGACCATGCGCTTGGTAGCCGAGAGGCGCATCCAGCGACCGTTGCAAGCTCTTGATCACCAGCACCGAACAAAACAGCAGCAGCACCGACAGGCAGACCTGGGCTGCGACCATGTAATCGCGCAAATGCCAGTAGCGGAATCGCGGCGTGGCGGCTTCATTCTTCAAAGCCGGGACCAGGTCCGTTTTCGTCGCCTGAAAAGCCGGCAGCAGACCGAATAACAGCGCCGTGACGGAGGAGACAAGCAGCGCGAACAGGAACACGCGGAGATCTACGGGAGCGCTAACCACGATCGGGACATCCACCGGAGGGTGCCAGGCAGCCAGGGCGCTGGTAAGCCAGACAGCCAACAGCGCTCCGCCGGCGCCTCCCAGCAGAGCCACCATGAGATTCTCGGCCAGCAGTTGGCGGATCAGCGCGCCTCGCCCGGCGCCGAGAGCGAGCCGGATAGCGGTCTCTTTGCGCTTGTCGCCGGCGCGGGCCAGCAGCATGCTGGCCAGGTTGGCGCAGGCGACCAATAACACCAGACAGGAAACGCCGAACAACGCAGCGGCGAACCCGATGGTGGCATCCCGCAGGTACGATCCCGCCAACCCCGGAGGAGCGAGCGTGATCTTCATCCCGCCGTCCTCTTTTGGATATTCCTGCGCCAATTGAAGTGCGATCCCGTTAAGGGCGGATTCCGCCTGCGCCATGGTGATGCCTGGCTTCAAACGCCCTATCGCAAAGGCGTTGCTGACATTCCGGTGGTCCAGATTACCCTCGCCGCCATCCAACTCTTTCTCCATGGCCATCGAGAAGAAGACTTCCGGAGCAATGAAAAGCTCGGTGCCAATGAAGCCCTTGGGCGTCACTCCCAATACCGTGAATTCACGACCGTTGACCTGAACTCTGCCGCCAATGATATTGGGGTCGCCGCCAAAGCGTTTCTGCCAGCCCGCATAGGTCAGAACCACCACTGGGTGCCCGCCTCGAACTTGGTCGTCTTCCGGATGCAGCAAGCGGCCGGCCAGCGGCTTGATTCCCAGCAGATCGAAGTAGTTCCCGGTCACCATATAGCCCCACATCCGCTGGCTGCTACCCTTTCGACCAACGCTCGCCGGTAGAATGCTGTACCCCGCCAACCCCGTCAGAACGGAATTGCGGTCACGAAAATCGCGGTAGTTCGGATACGACAGAATAGGCGAGGTGTCCCCCGCCAGCGTCCGGTTGAGCGAGACCAGCTCCGAGCCGCGCTCCACGGGCAGCGGCCGGAAAAGAATAGAGTTGATCACGCTGAAGATGGACGCGTTTGCGCCGATGCCGAGCGCCAAAGTGAGGACGGCGATCAGAGAGAATCCGGGGTTCTGCCGGAGCCGGCGAACGCCGGCGCGGAGATCGTGGCTTAAAGGCATCTGTGTGGGCTACGCTCTTTCGCCGCCATTTGTTCCAGGCAAAGTCGTCCGCGAGCCGACGCGAACGCCACTCGCGCCGGCCAGGCTGCAACGGAGCTACTCCACCCGAATCGCCGCTCTCAGCGTGTGCGACGCCCCAGGCGCCAGATGCACAGCATTATCCGAGGCATTGGCCGTTTCCACGCAGATCATGTCCTTCCAGTCGCCGGGCGCCATATCCGCCATGCCTTTGGTCTTTTCGATCCACGGATTCCACACCACGGTGCTGTCGGAGCCGCTCTTCTCGACAACGATTTTGCGGTTCCACACCGGGTCGTGTACCACGCAAGTGGCCTTGGTGCTCAAGTGCACCTGATCGGTCTCCTTGGCGACGCGCACATGCTCGTTGCCGAGTTGCTTGTGCTTAAATCCATCTGTCTTGTCGATGAAGGTGGTTCCTTCGAGACCGGAGACCGAAGCCTTATCAATATCGGCGATCGAGAAATAGGTATGCAGCGCCTCTTCGTAGGTGAGCGGCTCCTTCGCGTCGTTGCGCGTCTCCAGCTCCATTTCCAGCTCCGCGCCGACGGTCACGCGAAAGCGCAGATTGAAGGCGTCATAGCCAAAACCGCGGGTGGCTTCGTTCGGGGCCAGCACTAGCGTGATCTCCACGTTGCCGTTGCTGCCTAGCTTTGTTCCTTCGATGGCCCATTCCATGCTGCGTGCAAAACCGTGGGCCGGGCCGGGCTTGCCATCGCTGCGGCCGCCAAACCACGGGAAGATGATGGGCACGCCGCCGCGAATCGCCTTGCCAGGCGCGAACAGGCTCTTGGGGCTGACAAAGAGCACCGGCCGCTGACCTCGCGGCGTCCAATGGGTCACGTGCCCGCCTTGCAGATAGATGTCCGCTTCCGCCGCGGGCGTCGAGATCACCGCGCGCACCAAGCCGCCGGGCGCGTCTTCGAAGCGGAGGGCATTGGGAATGTCGAATTGCTTGGCCAGTTTTACACCGTACATGATCGTTCCTTTCTGAACTTCTGACTTCAACTAGTTTAGAGCGCTTTGGGTGGTGAAAGAGTTCGGTTCTCATCCGTCCTCCGGCCAAGCGCCAGGGGGACACCGCTGCGATAGGCGTCAAGCGAAGGAGTTCGGACTCGGGCCCGCAGTGTCCCCATCCGCGTTACGAACCTGCCTGGCGCGCATTCGAAGCCTCGAATTCCCAGCCGCGACCGTCAGGGAGCGGTTGAAATGGTTCATGACAGGTCCTAAGTCGACCGGCGGATACTGTTCCGCCATCCGCTTCACCCTTGTCTATCGTATAAAGGAATGAGCACATGAGGCGCCTTTCGTGATTGAGTTCCTGCTGTTTGCGCTTGCGGTGAAGCTATCGGAGGACGATCCGGAGCTGGTCCGGCGTTTGAAGAACCGGGAACCGCAAGCAATGGCTGAGTTATATGACCTCTATGGCCGGCTGACATATGCTCTGATTTTTCGCATTGTTCGCAATGGCCCCGTAGCGGAGGACTTG
>DATFZA010000112.1:0-3123 GCA_035314765.1 Bryobacteraceae bacterium | reverse complement strand
GAGCCCGTCTTTGCTTCCCCGGCCAGACCAGCGTGCCATGGGTGGACTCGAGAAAGGAAGCGATTTTCAGCGAACGGGGATCTGTCCCTATTTAAGTTGTCTCACCTGAGGGGTGCAGTCCACGAGACGTTCCCCAGTTTCTTGGTCGCCCACCCCGCTGTGCGGCGGGTTGGCGTCTTACGTGGCACAGGCTTTAGCCTGTGCTGATCCCTCAGTCACACCCATCCCCCTGCCATACTTGAAAAATATGAAACGCCGCGTCGTGGTCACCGGCATCGGGGCCGTCAGTCCGAATGGAATAGGCCGTGAGGCATTCTGGACCGCGACCAAAGCCGGTATTAGCGGAGTAAAATCTATCACGCATTTCGACGCCTCGGCCTTTGTGGTTCGCGTCGCCGGCGAAGTCTCTGGCTTCGATGAAATGCGGTTCGTCAGCGCCAAAGAACGCCAGCATGTCTCGCGCGCCACGCCGCTGGCGATCGCCGCGGTGCAGGAAGCGCTGGCCGATTCCGGGCTCGACCCGGCACGCATGAATCGGGATGAATTGCGGCAGATCGGCGTGATGCTCGGCTCCGGGGGCGGAAGTCAGGAGTTTACCGAAGAACAATATCGCCTCTACTATTCCGGCCTGCAGAAGCAGTGCAGCGTATACGTCATTCCCACCTCCACCATTGGCACGCTAGCCAGCGAAGTGTCCATGCGCTTCGGACTCCGCGGTCTCAGCCACGTGGTTTCCACCGGCTGCACTTCTTCGACGGACGCCATCGGCTACGCTTGCGACCACATTCGCAATGGCCGCGCCCGCGCCATGATCGCCGGCGGCGTAGACGCTCCTATTGCTCCTTTGATTCTGCGCGGCTTTATCCTCATGCGCATTCTAGCCTCCGCCTGGAATGCATGCCCGCAACGCGCCTCGCGTCCGTTTTCACGCGACCGCGGAGGCTTCGTTTTGGGCGAAGGTTCGTGGTTCTTTGTGCTCGAAGAATTGGAAGCTGCACGCGCACGGGGAGCGCGTATCTATGGCGAAATTGCCGGCTACGGGTCCACATGTGAAGCTTTTCACCGAGTGCGCCTGGAAGAATGCGGAGAAGAGCCCGCGCGCGCCATGGGACTGGCCATGGGCGAGGCCGGGATCGCACCCGAAGCTGTCGACTATGTCAGCTACCACGGCACGTCCACGGAGTTGAACGACCGCATTGAAACGCGTGCCATCAAGCTGGCGTTTGGCGCGCACGCGGACCGGCTGGCCGGATCGTCTCTGAAGAGCCTGATCGGACATCCGCAAGGCGCTTGTGGCGCGGCCGGTGTCGCCGCCACTCTGCTGGCCATGCGCGATGGCGTGGCGCCGCCGACCATCAACCTCGAAATAGCCGATCCGGAATGCGATCTCGACTATATTCCGCAGTCGGCCCGGCCCATGCAAATTGAGAACGCTGTCGCCAACTGTATCGCCTTCGGCAGCAAGAATTCCGCGCTGGTATTGCGGCGGATATAATCTTTGACTACAGAAAGCCAACCGCTCATATGCGTGCATCTTGGGGACTACGAAGATATCGACTTGATCCCTTCCGCCCGGATCAGGCTATTCAGGCGCCTGACGACGTCGGGGCCGGACAATCTGAGATTCTTTGCATCCGTCGCCAGAATTCGCGCTTCGGAAATGAGTCCCCGGTAGAACAGGGCCCGCGCCTCAAAGCGAAAGATGCGCTGTAACACCATGCACGCCGTCACCACTCCTCCCAACAGCGCGACTTCAGTGGGCTTGTTGAACACTCCCGCCGCAGTCACTCCGGCGGAGGAAAGTAGCGCCAAGCCGTCCATTATGTTTTGAATGCGTTTCTGGCGATGGTAGCGCGCCACGCATGCCAAGGAAAATCTGTCGATTTGGCGCAAGAGCTCTGGGGAGCCAGACCGAGAGTCCAGATCGGCGGAAACGGGATCTGGGACCTTCACCAGGCTGAAACCAGGCAAGGCGCGATGGATGGATTCGATAGCCGTCGTTTGTTTCAGAGGAGTCCAACCAGCGGCTTCCGCCGGCGGCCCGCTGGCAACCGTTGCAAGTCTAGGCGCCGCCAGGTTTTCGCCCGGAAAGGTAAGCGTCGGGCTCGCCATCTGGATATAGGGCGCCCATTTCGCCAAGATCTTGCGGAGAGAACGCAGCTTTGCAAGCGATTCGCCGTCCAGCGTGCGCTCCGCCGGCGCGTCATTCTCGTTGTCCTCCAAAAGCTGGCGGACCCGATTCGACAGCAGGGAGAAGCCCTCCGTATAGAGGGGAAGCGATCCTAGGCGGATGTGCGACAACTGCTTATAAGCCGACGCATTGTCCCCTTGACGGGCGAAGATTTCGGCCGACAGGATCAGTCCATCGGACAGGGCCATGGCGGAACGATCCAGGATCCGGTCGTCAAACGTGTTCTGGATCGTCGCCTTGCCCGCGCGCAGGCGCAGGTATCGCGCGATCAGCGCAGCCGCGGGATCTTCAAATCTGTCAAACCACGAGGCCATCCATCGCAAGCGCCTGCCTGGCGAGGCCCGTTCGATCACCAACTGAGCTTGATCCAGGTATCCTTGCGCCATGTATTGGAGCGCGGTGTTGGCCCATGGGTTGGACACTTGTTGCACTCTCGCGTTGATGCCCGTTCGTACCTGGGAGACCATCAGTTCGCAACGAACAGGCTTCACCAGGCCGCCCGGCGGGAGGGCCACATTCAGAGGAGGGCCTTTTCCGTTGTTGACTTGGAGAAACGTAATTTGCGGGCGAGAATTTTGAATCTCGAGAACGACTTGGTCCGGTTCGAAACGCGGGGTCATGGACGGCATGCGGATGATTTGTACGGTTTCCCAATCATAGAGCCAGACACAACGCACCCATAACGCGTCCAATTGCGGCTTGGGTGGCTCGACTGAGCTCGGCTGCGGCGCAAGGAGAGTTTCCGTTGGGATCTTTCGAACGTAACGATCAAAACCTGCGGCGGCAGTGCTGGCAATGCGGTCCACGATTCGGGGAGCACTCGCTGTGAGATTGACGGATCGCGACGTTCCCGCCACCACTTTTGTCAGCACCACAAGATCCTCGTCCGCCGGACGGCTAGCCCGGACGAGATATGTCCCGGGAGTGAGCTT
>DATFZA010000111.1:0-5143 GCA_035314765.1 Bryobacteraceae bacterium | reverse complement strand
CGAAACCGGCGGAGGACTGGTCGTGGCCTCGTCCGCCCGGGAGTTGCAGGGCGCATTCGCCGCCATCGAGCAGCAGATGCGCACCCAGTATTACGTGTCGTTTCCGCCGCAACCCTCACCCGGATTCCACGCCCTGCAGGTCGAAGTTCGCACTCCCCAGAACGCACAGGTGCACGCCCGCCGCGGCTATTACGCCATGGCGCAGTAGGGGGCCGTAGGCGCCGGCCAGCAGAATCCGCTGCGCGGACTCCTGTTCCGGCCTCATCCTAGCGGCGTCACTACTAAGGATAATTGTCACCCCAGCTGGAGTGCGG
This sequence comes from Bryobacteraceae bacterium, assembly GCA_035314765.1. GTDB lineage: Bacteria > Acidobacteriota > Terriglobia > Bryobacterales > Bryobacteraceae > DATFZA01. The sequence goes on along the minus strand of DATFZA010000111.1, from coordinate 4,829 downwards.
ACACGGGAGCGAGCAAGTCGAATAGGTGATTGGCGCGTCTAACTTTATAGATGGACCTGATGACCGATGTGGGGAGTCAAGGCCCGAACTTGGAAGGAGGCGTCATGAACAAGACGCGATTTCTGCTTAACGTGATGGCCGGGTTGGCTCTTGCGACATTGGGAACAGGCATTCTTGCGGCTCAAAATGTTGCAGCCGCAAACGGCGTTCCAACACGCATGGTGGTCACGGAGGAAACCCATCAGGGTTCCGGCGTACCTGTTACTGGCCCGGAAGACGTCATCGTTTCTGAGGGGCAGGAGCACGACAAGGTTACCGGTTTGGTGCCGGCACAGGGGGACCGTGCGGGATTGGAACTCTACATTCTGCTCGACGATGGCTCTTCGTCGAGCCTTGCCACACAACTAAGGGACATTCGCCAGTTCATCCTGGAACAGCCCAGTTCGGTGAAGATCGGCGTCGCCTACATGCGAAACGGCATCGCCTGGATTGCACAGAAACCGACCAGCGACCACGCCCTCGCGGCCAAAGCCCTTCGCCTTCCCCTGGGGATCAATGGCGCCAATGGCAGCCCGTACTTTTCGCTCACCGACCTGGTGAAACGCTGGCCGAAGAGCGACAGCCGGCGGGAGGTCCTCATGATCTCTGACGGAATTGATCGCTACTACGATGGGCCCGATATGCTGGATCCCTATCTTGCCGAAGCCATCGAGAAGGTTCAGCGCGCGGGTGTCGTCGTCTCGGCGATTTACAACCCGGGTGTCGGCGATTACGGTCAGGGCAACTGGCAGAGATATATCGGCCAGGTTTACCTGGCCCAGGTTGCGGAGAAAACCGGTGGTGAAGCGTATTACATCGGCTTCAACGCCCCGGCAGTGACATTTGCTCCGTACTTGACTGACCTGGCCAGCCGTTTGAACCGCTAATACCTGTAGTCTTTGTGGCCGCGAACAAGGTCTACGTTCCGGCGGGTCGGTAGCGAGAATTAGAAAAACGCGGGGTGGATTGCTCCACCCCGCAGGCATTCACACACTTCCACTCAGGACTTACACCAGTCCCTGGTCCAGCATGGCGTTGGCGACTTTGAGGAAGCCGCCGATGTTGGCGCCGTTCACCAGATTGCCGGGGGTCCCATAGGTCTCGGCGGTCTCGAAGCAGGTGTTGTGGATGGCGGTCATGATCCCATGGAGCCGCTTGTCCACTTCCTCGCGGGTCCAGCTCAGCCGGATGCTGTTCTGCGACATCTCGAGGCCGGAAGTGGCCACGCCGCCTGCGTTCGCAGCTTTGGCCGGGCCATAGAGGATCTTCGCCTCCAGGAAGAGCTTGGTGGCTTCCAGCGTGCTGGGCATGTTGGCGCCTTCGGCCACGACCCTGACCCCATTGTTGATGAGGTTGGCCGCGTCCTTGGCGTTGATTTCGTTCTGCGTGGCGCTGGGGAAGGCGCAATCCGCTTTGATGTTCCACAGCGGGTTGTAGCCGAGCTTCATGTCGGTGGGCATGAAGATGGCTTTCTTGAACTGATCACCATACTCGCGAATGCGGCCGCGCTTCACGTTCTTCAGTTCCATGACCCAGGCCAGCTTCTCGCGATCGATGCCGTCGGGATCGTAGATCACGCCGTCGGAGTCGGAGACCGTGACCGGCTTCGCGCCAAGGTCAAGCAGCTTCTCGATGGTGTACTGCGAGACGTTGCCGCTGCCGGAGATGAGGCAGGTCTTGCCCTCGAGGGTGTCCTTTACGGTCTTCAGCATCTCCTGAGCGAAATACACGCAGCCGTAACCGGTGGCTTCCGGACGGATGAGCGAGCCGCCCCATCCCAGGCCTTTGCCGGTGAGCACGCCGGTGAATTCGTTCCGGATGCGCTTGTACTGGCCGAACAGGAATCCGATCTCGCGTCCGCCCACGCCGATATCGCCGGCGGGAACGTCGGTGTCGGGGCCGATGTGACGGCAGAGTTCGGTCATGAAGCTCTGGCAGAAGCGCATGACTTCGTTGTCGCTCTTGCCTTTGGGGTCGAAGTCCGATCCGCCCTTGCCGCCGCCCATGGGCAGCGTGGTCAGCGAATTCTTGAAGACCTGCTCGAAGGCGAGGAACTTCAGGATGCCCAGATTGACCGAGGCGTGGAAGCGCAGGCCGCCCTTGTAGGGGCCGATGGCGCTGTTCATCTCGATGCGGAAGCCGCGATTGACCTGGACGTTGCCCTGGTCGTCAAACCACGGCACACGGAACATGAGGACGCGCTCGGGTTCCACGATCCGCTCGAGGATTTTGGCCGAGATGTATTCCGGATGTCTGTCCAGCACGAGGCGGAGAGAGTCGAACACTTCCTGTACTGCCTGGTGAAACTCTGGCTCAGCCGGGTTCTTGGCCTTCACCAGGGTCATAACATCGTTGAGGTAGTTGCCCGGAGCCTTAATGGCGGGCGCTGCGGTGGTTGTTACTGGCATGTGAGGTCCTCCTCGAACCTTATAAATATGTTTGTGGAATGTACTGCGGTGAACTTGTTCGCAAATGGAAAGGAGGCGAACATACTGAATTGGATTCCACTACTATTTGAGTCCCAAACCGGCATTCTGGCTGTGATTGCGGTCACCTGAATGAGTGATTTAGCCCGCGTTATAGTAACTCTTTTGCAACGGGGACGGGGAGAAAAATTGGGCGGGGAGGAACACGGGTGGGTACGGACCATTCCGACATTTCCACAACGTTAATGTCCCCGCTCAAATACCTCCATTTTGGTCCTGCTACACCAAGGCGACTTCACGGTCAAAATTCGGTTTCTTTTCGGCGTGGAGCTTCAGAGCAACGCCGCAGGCGGCCGCTATACGCTCCAGCATTGCCAGCGAATGGCCCGTGTATTCGGCATCCTCCAGCCGCGCAATCACCGACTGCGTTGAGCCTACTTTCCGGGCAAGGCTAGCCTGCGTCAATCCCGCGGCCCCGCGCATCTCGCGGATCAGAAGAGCCAGGTCGATCTGGTGCAGGGTGCGGTCAAACGCTTTGCGGTAGCTGGCGCTCTTGCGAGCGCGTGCTTCCACAATTTCACGGTGTTGGTCGCGCTTCATGGTCTCAACTCCTTCAAGATGGCTGCCCCTTGTCCCTTTGCCGTCCCGGGTAACGGTTTCGGTATTCCAGCCACAGCCTCCTTAGCTCCCCGGCCCGCGCAATTTCGCTCGGCGGAGTCTCTTGGCTCTTCTTCTGAAACCCCGAAGTAACCACAATCAACATTCCTGGCTGATAGAAAAACAGCACTCGGAAGATGCGGTCGAATTGCTTCACCCGAAGCTCAAATATGTCCTCCGAAAGTTTCTTGACAAACTTCCCTTCCATTCGATTTCCGGACGTGCGCAAGCGTTCGATAAATGCGTCAATTCGGGCCGCGGTCTTGTCATCAAGCGAATCCACGAACTCGCGGGCTGGTATTCGCCCGTTTGGCAATATCACGTACTCGATAGTGAATCTACCGGTATGCACGCTTTTTTCTCCCCTTGGAAGTTTCCGTCGTACCGGCTAGATTTCCATCTGCTTTGAGCGCTTTTCTGATCCAGCGCTGATTATCGCATATTTGCGATATTGCGGCAACGATAACAGCGTCGCACGGCGCCCTGCAGGTCGTTAGCGATAACATGAAAGCATGCTGGAGGGCCCTGCTCGCACCGTCTCCGCAACCGAATTGGAACGCCTGCTCGACGACGTGAAGGGCTCGACGGGCGCTTCGCGCGGGCTCTTCGGCCCCAATTCCATCAGTTGGAAGGTCAACCGCGAAGCAGGGCTGTTTCTCGCTGCGGGACGCGCCACGCTGTTGCAACTTGCGCATCCCTGGGTTGCGACGGCAATTGCTGAACACTCCGGAACCCTGCACGATCCCATCGGCCGCTTTCATCAGACATTTCGTGTAATGTTCACGCTCTCGTTCGGCTCCGTCGAGCAGGCCATTGCGGTCGCGCGGCATCTGCACCTCCGGCACGAGGGCATTCACGGCACAATGGCGGAGACGGTCGGCGCCTTTGCTGAGGGTTCACGATACGAAGCCAACGAGATCCACGCGCTGCTTTGGGTGTATGCCACCCTGATCGACAGCAGCGTTATGGCTTACGACCTCATACTGCCGCCGCTCACGTCTGCGGAGCGCGAGCAGTACTACGCCGAGAGCCGGACGTCGGCGACATTCTTCGGCATCCCATCGGACACTTGGCCGGGAGATTGGCAGCAGTTCCAGGTGTACATGGAATCCATGTATGTCTCCGATGCGCTCGCCGTCAGTCCAGTCGCACGGCACCTGGCGCAGCAGGTGCTCTCCGGCGCCGGTTCGTGGCTGAGAATTCCGTCGTGGTATCGCGCGCTGACGGCGCACCTGCTTCCGCCGCGACTTCGGGGAGAGTTCGGCCTTACCTACGGCGAGCAGCAAAAGCGAACTGCGGAGCGCGCCTTAGGGTGGATTCAGCGTATCTATAGTTCCCTGCCGGACAGCGTTCGTTTTGTCGGGCCTTACCGGGAGGCGCTGTACAGGTTGAATGGACGGTCCCGCCCGGGCCTGAGCGTGCGGCTAAGCAACAAACTATGGGTCGGCCAATCCACCCTTTTCTCGCCGGACGAACGCGTCTAGGGTTTTCGTTCTCGCCACATTTCGCCTGGATTTTCGGGTAGCATGTAGGCCAACAGATCTCCAGGCCGTGGGGGCCAGCAGAGTGGCGTCGTGAATATTCTTCTTCTGTCCATGCCCGACTCCTTCGAGCACATGCCCACCGTCGCGGTGCGCATGCCCAACGGAGCGTTGACCTCGCTGGCGGGCAATGTCGATCCCCATCACAAGGTCGCCGTCGCCGACC
>DATFZA010000110.1:0-5772 GCA_035314765.1 Bryobacteraceae bacterium | reverse complement strand
TCTGGAACTCCCACCCGGACCTTGACCGGGTTGAGATCGACGATGGAGAATACCGCCGCGCCGGCGGACACCGTTTGTCCCGGATCGATTTTTCGCATGCTGATGTTGCCGGAGATCGGTGCAACCAGGCGCGTGTCATTCAGCCGCTTCTGTTCCTCGGCCGCCTGTGCGTCCGCCGCATGCGCCTGTGCGGCCGCCGTGGCGATGTCTTCCTTGCGGGTTCCTTCCTGCAACATGTCGTAGCGCTCTTTGGCGTTGTTGTACGCCGCCTGGTATCTCTGAAAGTCATTAGGAGGAAGACTCTTTCGTTCCACCAGGAACTTCATGCGCTTGTATTCGTCTTCCGCGCGTTCGCAATCGATGCGGGCCTGTTCGAGTTCTTGTTTCCGGAAGCCTGCATCGGCCTTCCGCGAGACCGCCAGTGCCGCCTCCTTCTGCGCGGTCGCCGTTTTGAAGGCGTTTCGGTAGTCGGTTGGTTCTATTTCCGCCAGCAACTGTCCTTTGCTTACGTGCTGGCCCTCTTCGACCAGCACCCTGGCCACCCGGCCGCCGACCTGGAAAGCCACATCGGCCGTTTCCGAGCCTTCCACCGAGCCACTGGCGCTCACCGATTCGGCCCGCTCCACAACGGCTGGGGTTCGGAGTTGAACCGGCACCGCCGGCTGCTCGGAAGCGGCGTGGGTTGCGTGGCCGCACGCCGTGAGCGCCGCGATGCACCCGAGCGCGATTAGAGAAGAAAAGATATTTTTCTGCATGGCAATTATCCTTGGCGAGAGTTTTCGAGGCCAGTCATGCGATCGAACGCAAGCTTGGCGGCTTCCGTGTACATGCATTCCCCTTCGGTCCCGATATCGATGGCGAGACTCCCCAGACCCTGCACGATGGCCAACAGCACGAGCGCGACGATTTCCGGCCGATCGGTTTGGACTTTGTCAGTCGCGCCAAGATACCGGCCCACGGAACCGGCGTACGTTTCGAGTTCCTGGCGGCGGAGTTCGGCCAGGTGCTTCAGCGCGGAGCGATCTCGCATCGCTCTGCGGGTGAATTCCATCCGCAGGGCGATGAAGTCTTTGTGCCGCCATTGATTCGAGAACCACTCCCGAATCGCGGCGATCTGCTCGGCGGGTTCGGATACTTGTTGGAAGATTTCGTCCAGGGCCTGGGGGCGGCGGTGGTCGATGACCGCAAGGAATACCTCCTCTTTGTCCTTGAAATTAGAGTAGAAGGCTCCCCGAGAATACCCCGCGGTTTCACTGATCTCATCCACTGAAGCGTCTTCGAACCCTTTGCGGAGAAATAGCCGCTCTGCTGCTTCGACCAGCCGCATGCGCGTGACCTCTTTACTCTCCTGTCGCGTGAGTCGTTTTCGAATTTTCATTGCGATTCACTCATGAATTCCGATACCACCCATCACGCGAATTTGCATTCGATTGGCCATGTGATGTGGACTACAGAGAGAGTCGGGCAACCGTCTGCATCTATTGGAACTACGAGACTTGCGCGTCATTACAATACGTTCAACGTAAATCCGTGCCCGCGCCATCGGGCAGATGCCAGGTCTTCTGCCGAAGTGAGTCACCGGCAGCGGGGGCGCAGCGATCCGTTGGAGCTATGCCGATGTCTAAGCGCCGCGCAGCACGAAGGCCAGCGGCAGCAGATCGTTGTCTGGCGCCTCGGGCACCACGACGTTGAGCCGATACAGCCCGACGGATCCCACCACGAGCCCTGAGGAAACGATCTGCGCGGAAGTTTGCCCGCCAAACCGGAGGCGGCGGCGCTCTGAATGTACAAGGGCTCTCCCTAGTGACGCCTCCGTACAGCGTGATCACAGCCGTGAGTCTCGATCGCGGCGAGATTCACCGATGACTTATATGCCGGACGGCAAGCAGTACATCGTGATCGCCATCAGCGGCGGTGCATACTCCGGCGAGTATCTCGCATTCGCATTGCCGGAAACCTAACGGCGGGATTCCCCAAGTCTCGGCGCGGAATCGAGGCGACGTGACAGGCTCAGCCGTAGGTATGGCGAGCATGCAAACAGTTCAACGCTCAAATGTTCTGAACAACAGAAGCTCAGATCCAAGGCGATCGCGCCCGATTTTGTACGGGCAGCGCGTAACTAAACCAGTGGTTGCCGAAGCTCAGTGCGCCAGTCGGCGGGATTCGGGCTCCACTCCGGACCGACGGCGTAACACTCATAGATGTCGGGCCCGGTGGTGTGGCCATTTGTCGCGACCCACGCTTTGAATTCACCCCAAGCCGCGCCCAGGCCTTCGTAGCCTCCGTGGTAACTGGTACTCGCCATGGTCACGACTGGAAATGCCCCCGGCTTTAGACGGCCCACCGGAGTAACAGGCGCGGTGACGGGCACACAAATCTCAAAGTCAAAAGTAGCTGGTCCATTTTGACATGCAGCGTGAACCACGAACCCGCAGGGCCAATCCCTTGGGTTTTCACCGCTTCCATAATCTCGGAAAGGCCAGGACCCCATCACGGACTGGATCTGACTCCGCGGAATTGTGAGGTGAATCACGGCTGCCAACTGCACCGTGGTCAGACCAACCTCGGGCCCAGAACTATTTACAAAAAACGAAAGAAACTTTGACATCAGCACGCCGCGCATAAAGCTACCATGTACTTCAGAGGCGTTCATGCGAACCGTCGGGTTATGTTTGTTGCTGGCGATACCAGCGCGGCTGTGCGCGCAAAGCAGTTACTTGAGTTACTCCAGTTACCTGGGCGGCGACGGGGAAGATATTGTTCACGCCGCATCCACTGATTTCGCAGGTAACGTCTACCTGGCCGGCGAAACCACTTCATCGAACTTTCCCGTGACGGCGGGTGCTTTTCAAACCAAGCGAGGCAACTCGCCCGGAACGATCTTCGGCTTCGAAGGACAGTTTCTACCCAACGCTTTTGTCGCGAAGTTGAGCCCGGCCGGACAGATCCTCTGGGCTACCTACCTCGGCGGAAGCGGCCCCGACGCCGCGCTGGCAATTGCAGTGGATGCGCAGGGCAGTCCGTACGTATTGGGCTACAGCCTTTCACCGGATTTCCCCACAACCCCTGGAGCCTACCGGACCACGGCTCCTCTCTCGAACCGGGCGTTCGTGGCCAAATTCACTCCCGACGGATCGTCCCTTGTGTATTCCACGTTCCTGAGCGGCTCGATGCTTCAGGTCGGATACGTACCCGGAGGAATCATCGAAATGGCCGTCTCTCCCTCCGCGATCGCCGTGGATGCGGTGGGCAACGCGTTCCTCGGCGGGTGCTCCAACTCTTCGGCTCTCCCCGCGACCCCTGGCGCTTACAGTAACTCGGGGAGTGCGTTTGTCGCGAAGTTAGATGCCTCCGGCTCTAAGTTGGCGTTCGTCACTTACCTCGGTGGAAGCGGCAACTCGGATATCGTGCACGGCATCGCCCTCGACTCCACCGGTAACATCTACGCTGCCGGTACAACCGGCGCGGCCGATTTTCCAGTTACGGCGCCCTTCGCGCACAACGGTGTCGGCGCCGGCGGAACTGGCGCGTTCCTGGTCAAGCTCGATTCCGCGGGCGCACACGCCGCCTACTCCGCGGTCTTCGGTGGCACGACCCCCACCCGCAGCGCCGAAACCGGCGCTACTGCCGCGACGGCGGTGGCAGTCGACAGCAATGGAAGCGCCTATATCGCCGGCGTCACCAACGCCGCCAATTTCCCTACCGCGAGTGCCGCCCAGCTGCAATTGGCCGGCGATACCGACGGCTTCCTCGCCAAGGTAGACCCCACCGGATCGCAATTGGTATATTCCACCTACCTCGGCGGCTCCGGAGCCGAACAGGTCTACGGACTCGCGGTGGATTCGGCGTTGCGAGCTTACGTGGTCGGTGAAACTGTGTCGGTGGACTTTCCCAGGACCGCCAGCGCATTACCGTTGCGATTCGCCGGGGCTCCGTGCCTGATTTCAAGCGCGTCGCCATTCGGCAATCCCATGTTCCCCGTCGACTGCGGCGACGGATTCGTGACGCAGTTCGACCGCGAGGGCAATCTCAGTTACTCGACTTACATAAGTGGGAGTAATACCGATTCGGTCCATGCCATCGCAACCAGTGGAACGAATGTGTGGCTCGCCGGTGCGACGCGTTCCAGCGACTTTCCCGTCGCGGGTCCGGCCGCTTCGGATAATCTCGCCCCGGCCGTATGCGTCAACGCTGCTTCGCCGTCTTCCAGCCAGTCGTATCCCTGCGGTGATGGCTTCGTCGCCAACCTTTCCTTCGGTGCGCCCTCTTCCACGCCTCCGTTGCGGGTAGTGAACTTTGGCAGTCTCATAGATCAGCCTGTCGCCCCCGCCGACGTGGTGACCATCTTCGGCAGTTCCATCGCGCCCGGCACCGTCAGTACCGCCCAACTTGGCCCGGACGGCAAACTCACAACTCTGCTGGGTGGCTACCAGGTCTTTTTCGACAGCGTTGCTGCCCCGCTGATTCTGGTAGCTCCCGGACATATCGCGGCAATCGTGCCGAACGAAGTGGCGGGCAAGGCTCATACCGTAATTGCCGTAAAACTGTTTGCCGACCTCATCCCGGGCCCCACCGTCACGGTCCCCGTCAACCCCACCGCGCCCGCGATCATCACGCAAGATTCATCGGGAATCGGCCAGGCGGCGGCCGTCAATCCGGATGGAACCGTCAACTCAATCACGAACCCCGCGCAAGCCGGCTCCATCGTTTCTCTGTTCGTCATCGGCACGGGAGCCACGGCGGATGGCGATGGCGCCGTCGCCACGTCGGCGAAACCCGGAACTGCGGTTCAGGTCGTAACCGGCAATCCCTACCAGGCTGCCGCCGTGCTCTATGCCGGACCATCCCCCGGTACCATCTCTGCGGTAACTCAAATCGACGTACAGCTACCCGTGGGCGTAACTGGCGATCATGTACCCATTTACTTCTTAGCGGGCGCATTGAGCAGCCAATCGGGCGTGACGATAGCCGTGAAGTAAGCACGCCAAATTGGATGCAAAGCTCTAGCCGGACAATTTGCAAAGTGACAATTCAGGCCGGAACAGCGTCGCATTAACAAATCCATGCTTCGCGGTGCAGCGGGCCGTGAGAAGAGCGCGGTGTTCTCTTCGTCCGTATTGTCAGAAAACTGGAAAGAGCTGGAACCGGTTTGGCTGCGAAATCCTCTCGAATACGGTCGATTTGAGCCGGCGTCAGAACCGGAAATGCTGTAGAGTTTGATTCATTTGTTTGCTCCTCGCCGGGTAGAAGACATTATCGATGGTAAGGCGCCCGCTATTTATCGAGATCGACTTCGATTTTGATGCGACGCGGTTCGGGCTTGTGCTCGTGGTGATGTTCTTCGTGATGGTGCTCGTGCTCGTGATGCTCTTCGGGAAATTCGCGAGCTGGGCGATCTAGCTTTGGATCCAGGACGAAGGTGATGCCGCCGACCACCAGACCGTCCGCAAGGACGACTACCTCGATCGCTACATACCCGGCCAGTGTGACTTGCGCCGCCGTGAAATCTTGTCCGCTGACCAGGCGTGGCCGAATTACTCGGCTGTCGCGCGGGCCCAGCGAGAACGAGCCTCCGCCGGGATTATCGAGCGTCATAGCCCAGCCGCGGCTTGACAGGAACGACGGCATGATGGGGCGCACTTCCATGACCGAAGTTTTCGCGAAGGGATTGCTGGCCCAGAACTCGCGGCGCTCAAACGCTTCTTCGAGGGCGTGGCGATGGCCGCCGCCGGGCACGGGGACGACCGCGCGTAATCCGAGGTTGTTATCGCA
>DATFZA010000109.1:0-16513 GCA_035314765.1 Bryobacteraceae bacterium | reverse complement strand
TAGCGAGGATGGGGGAGGGTGGTGTAAGGCGCTTGGCGGGCCTCGGTGGCTCGCTCTCGCGCCAGGCTCTGAACTTAATGCTTGCGGGCGGCGGACCAAATCTTCGGCGGCCCTCCAGGTAGCGGCCCGATCTCTTCCTGTTTCGGCGCTGCCGGCTGCGGTAGAAAAACCATCTCTCTATTCGTCACTGGTCTCCCTTTTCCTTTCAGCTTCTCAGCAATCGGGATCCAGCACATTTGGCAGATGTCGTATTCCTTGCCCTCGATTTCCCTCTGAAAACATGCCTTGGTTTCACCGCACAGATCGCAGATAATCATGATGCCTCCCAAACATCATCGTACCGCCCGATACAATGATGGTGAGCGTATGGACAAAGTGAATCTCGCGGAAAAGTTTGCTCTGTTCTCGGAGCACTTTCAACAGAAACTGGTCGGTGAGTTAAACGGCCAGCATGTCAAACTCGCCAAGTTTCAAGGCCCGTTCATCTGGCATCATCACGAGGTCGAGGACGAACTGTTCCTGGTGGTTCATGGCCGCTTTCGTATGGAGTTTCGCGACCGGCACGTCTGGGTGGAAGAAGGCGAATTCCTGATCGTTCCGCACGGCGTGGAGCACCGCCCCGTGGCGGACGAAGAGGTGCACATTCTGCTCTTTGAGCCGGCCTCGACGGTGAATACCGGGGGCGCGGGCGGGGAACGAACCGTGGCGCCCGTGGCGCTTTAGTGGACGACGCGACCGCTTGGGGGGGCAAGGCTATCAACAGCCACCAACCCTGTCGGCCGTCCGATTATTATCTGCCCAGGCACCGGCTAAAGCCGGTGCCTGGAGTTTCTACATCTCTGATCTGAACGATATTGACACCATGTCTAGCCCCGAACGTTAGTGAGGGGATCGGCGCCAATCCCCTCACTGACGTTCGGGGCTAGACGAGGGCTAGACGGAAGGCGCCACTTGATCAAGGCCCGTGTTAGCCGGACCAGGGGGTCCGGCGCACAGGCTAAGGCCTGTGCCACCTGGTGAAGTCAACTAATAACTACAGCTGAACAGCTCATTAAATGTGGCACAGACTTCAGTCTGTGCGAACGACCGATTATTCATATTACTAATCTAATCGGCCCAGGGCGGTCTAACAACAGTTAACAACCGGCCCCACAAGAGGGAGCCACAGCCTATTTGGTTAGGAGAACAACGACCGCAGCCAGGCCCCGATGTGGAGATGAGGGCCGGGACATTCCTGGGAGGGCGCGTAACTGAGAACGCCAGTGTCTTTTTCTACCCAGAGAGGCATGGGTTCGGCATTCTTGTAGTCGAGCCGCAGAAGCACTCCGCTGCCGCAAGATTGGGAGACCGCGATGCGCGCTGAAGACTGGTCGGCATGCGCACTCTGCGGTCCCCAGTCGGCAAGAAACTTGTCGTACTTGTAGTCGCGGCAGGGATGGGACTCGCTGCAGCCCCACAGTTGGTAAGCTTCGGGGTAACGATGGTTCCGGAGCAGCGAGAGGAAACTCTTGACGCGCTGCTCCTCGCTGTAGTTCTGGAAGGTGGCGTAAAGGATCGAGCCCACCGCCAGGACGGCAACGAAAACGATTGCCGAAGTCTTTACTAAGCGTACGGTGCGTGCGCGTTTCTCTTCCGCCGCGCCATAGGCTTCGAGGTAACCCATCCTGGTCCCATCTTAGCTCTTAACTTTCTTAGCTCTTAACTTTCTTAGCTCTTAACTTTCTGGGCTCTTAACTTTCTGGGCTCTTAACTTTTCTTGCGGTGGTTCCGGGCTTGCGGTAGTTCCGGGTTGCGGTGATTCGGGACTACTTGACAACGGGGTGCGCTTTGTCGTAGGCCGCGGTCGCTTCCGCGGTCAAATCCAGAGCCGGCTTCAGATAGACAGTGGTCGTCTGGTCGATGACCACGTCCAACCCTTTTTGTTCGGCCAGTTGCTTCACGACGTCCTGCATCCGGACGCCGCAACGCTGCAAAATCTCGTTGCGATCCCTTTCGACGTCGGCCTGCAAATCCTCAGTCAGCCGCGTCAACTCGCGCTGCTTGCGCTGACCGGACAACTGAGCTTCCTGCGCGTTCTGATCCGCGAGCTTGCCGGTGTTCAGTTTGGTTTGCAGGTCTTCCAGTTCCTTTTGCAGCAGCACGATCTTTTCCTGGCGCGGCTTGAACTTGGTCTCCAGTTCGGTTTGCGCCTTCTTAATCTCAGCCGTGTCCAGGACCGCCTTCTGGGAATTGATGACACCGAGTTTCAACTGCGCCATCGACAGTCCGGCAAAGGCGGCCATCAACAACAATATCCGGGCGATAGACTTCATTTACCCAATACTCCGAGAATCTCGTCCTCGCGTAGAATCAGGTATTCGTCGCCAGCAACTTTCACTTCCGCTCCGGAATACTTGCCGAACAGGATGCGGTCGCCGGCCTTGACGTCCAACGCGATGCGCTCGCCCTCTTCGGTCAGGCGGCCATTGCCTACGGCAACCACTTCCGCCTGCTGCGGTTTCTCCTTAGCGCTATCGGGAATGAACAGACCACCCCGCATGGTTTCGGTGTCTTCGAGACGCTTTACCAGAACACGGTCGTGTAACGGACGAATTTTCTGCATAGGGACTCTCCTAAGTCTTGATTTGAAGGCTGGCAGACAGGCACAGCGCGACTGTCAACCTGCGAATATAACACACCGGACGTGCTGGCTCAGAAACCGGTTGCCAGGTTGAAGACCTAACGGATAGGAACACGCGAGGAGCGGGTTGGTTGCACGCGTCCGACCATGGGTTCACAGGCTGAGCCTGTGCCACGAAATTCGGTGCGAATTGCACTTCCCCTCACTAATCGCACATCCCGACACTAATCGCACATCCCCTCACTAATCGCACATCCCCTCACTAACGTTCGGGGCTAGACTCGGGGTTTAGGCGGCGACGAGGGCGCATGGCTGGTCAGCAGTGACGGCAGCGCTCTGGACGTCGCCGACGAGAAGAGCAACAACGGGTTTAGGCGGCGACGAAGGGCGCATGGTTTCGAGGATGGCGTCTGGTCAGCATTGACGGCAGCACTCTGGATGTCGCCGACGCCGGCACATTTCGAGGCGCGCCCGTGAGCCTCACCGATTGGGGCCGCGCGCGCCACGGAATGGCTCGGCGAGAATGGCGAATGCCGTGTGAGGTTTCTTCAAACGTAGATTCGCTTTACGCGCGCGTGGATGCCGGTCAATACGCTGTAGGAGATGGTGCCAGCGAGGCGCGCCATCTGTTGCGCGTCAATGGTGACGTTTCCTTCCGTCCCCAGTAGCATCACAGCGTCGCCGACCTTTAGCTCCGGGCAGTGGGAAGCGTCGATGGTGGTCATATCCATGGACACAGCTCCCAGCATCGCGGCCAATTTTCCGCCGGCAATTACCCGCCCGAGATTGGATAAACGGTGCGGGATGCCATCGGCATAACCGGCAGCGAGAACCGCGATGCGCATCGGGTGCGGGGCGCGGAACATCCCTCCATACCCCACCAGCGCACCGGCGGGAACATCCTTGACAGCGAGAACCGCCGCTTTCCAGGTGAGCGCCGGCTTGACGTCTAAAAGCTTTGGCGGCGCATGGCCGCCGGCCGCGGCCGAAACATATCCGTAAATCGCGTGCCCGGGCCGGACCATCCGCTGCCAAGCCTCGCGTCTTCCATAGGCCAGCGGAGTACTGCTTGAAAGGTGAATCCAGGGCGGCGCGATACCCAACGCGTTCAACCGCGCACAGATGTGCTCGAAATACTGGATTTGCTCCGCCGTTTGCGATCCCCGGTAGTTGGCCGCTGACGCCAAGTGCGTCATCAGGCCCTCCAGCCGTGCGTTCGGGCTCTTCAGAACGGCGTGGGCGATCTCGTCGGCCGGCGCCCTGGTTCCCAAGCGACCCATTCCGCTGTCGATTTTGAGATGATAGGCCGCGGCGGACTGACCTCGGGAAGCCGACAACTCATCCCAGGCCGCGATGTCTTCGAGACAATGGATCACCGGCGTCAGTTTGTATTCGAGCAGCGCGTCGCGCTCCACCGGAAGAAAGTCGGCCATAACGAGGATCCGGCAATGGATACCCGCGTCGCGCAAGGCCGCGCCTTCATCCACGTTGCTTACCGCCAGCCACCGGGCGCCTTCCTGACATAGCGTGCGCGATACGGCGACCGCGCCATGGCGGTAGGCGTCCGCCTTGACGACCGGCATCACTTCCACACCTTCGCCGACCACCGCCTGTGCGGCGCGGTAATTCGCGGCAATTTGTGAGAGGGAAATCTCCACCCAGGAGCGATAAGGAGCACTGGTCGCCGGGCCGGCCGTAAGCAGGCTGGGGTTCATACAAGCGATGATAGCGTTCTCGAAGCGGGCCCCGCGCGGCGGCCAACCTCACCGTCAGCTATATGCTGGCTAATATTTTGGGGGTATGGTGAGAAGTTGCGGATCGTTGTATGATCATGAGAGGCTAGGGCGGTGGCGACCGCCCCAAGCCCGTGGTTCCGTCAGCGTCTCTTACGAGGGCTGATCATCACCTCGATCGTGATGTATTTCATCACAAATCTCATGAAGAGAATCATAAGCAGATTCCCCCTTTCTGCTTCGTTTAGGACCGCCCGGGCAGTACTCCCGGGCTTTCCTTTTGAAGCTCTTGTGCTTCATTCGGAACGCGCCTGATCCTAACTCCACAGAAAGCTCAGCTATTGAGTGCGATATTTACGAAGAATCTCTCAAGGAACTAGTCGCAGCGAAGCATCAGCTTTGCGCGCCTGTTTGTGCCGTTAGTTAATTAGGCGCCCGCTCGCCGCAGGCGCAGGTGATAGGCAACCGCGCCGCCGGCGATGGTCACGGCGGCAATGGCGGAGATAGCGGGCTGAAATCGCACGCCCAGAATCGTCATCCATAGGCCGACTACGATGAACAACACGGGCGTCAGTGGGTAGGCGAAATTGACGACCGGCAGTTTGGTCCAACCGGGACGGCGCCGGAAAACGAATATCGATGCGACCGACATCACGGCGAAGAAGTTCAAGGTGAAGCCGATGTAGAACATCAAGTTCACGAAGGGCGTCATGGTCATGAACAGCGCGCAGACGCCTTGCGCGACGATCGCGGCGACGGGCGTATGCCAGCGCGGATCCACGCGCGCCGCCGCGGAGAAAAAAGCTCCGTTCTTGGCCATCGCGAAATAGACGCGCGGGCCGATGGTGACCATGGCATTGACGGTGGCGAGCAGCGAAATCGCCATAGCCCCGCTGAAAATTCCCGCCACAGCCGGCCCAAACAGGTGCGAAGCGGCAAGAGAGCCCACAGCCACTACGCCTTTCATTTGTTCCAGCGGCACGGCATAAATGAACAGCAGATTGAGCGCGCAAAACAGCACGGCGACCAGACTGGTTCCGATGGCGAGAGACAGCGGCAACGTTCTGGCAGGTTGCCGCAGTTCTTCGGCAACATACGTGGCGGCGTTCCAGCCGCTGTAAGCCAGGTAAATGAAGAACAGGCTGACGGCAAACTGCGAAAACAACGGCGTGGTGGAGGTGCGCAGAGCCGGCTGGCTGAAATGCTCCGCGCTGCCATGGCCAAAGGCGAAACCCAGCAAGATAAACGAGACGATTACAAACACCTTGAGCGAAGTGAGCACATTCTGGACATTGGCAGTCCGCCGCACACCGTAGCAATTGAGCGCAGTGAAAACGACGACTAAGAGGCTGGCGAAGACTTGCGCGCCGCCGATCTTGAACTCCCATTGGCCGCTGCCAAACAGATGCGTCGAACTCGCTTGCTTCAGGGCGGGAAAGAAATATCCCGCATAGTCGGCGCAGGCCAGCGCGGCCAGCGCAATCGGCGCGGAGAATCCGGCGAAGAACGACGCCCAGCCGGTCATGAAGCCCCAGGGCGCACCGTAGGCTTCAGTCAGGTACACATACTCGCCGCCGGAGCTGGGAAAGTTGACGCCGAGTTCGGAATAGCAGAACGCGCCGGCCAAGGCGCATACGGCGCCTACCACCCAAATCAGCATGACCAAAGACACTGAACCGAGATCGCCGGCCAGAAAGCCCGTGGTGGTGAAAATCCCGGTGCCCACCATGTTCGATACCACGAGCGCGGTGGCGCTGCCGACGCCGAGTTGGCGCAGCAGACTGGGGCTGGCTTGACGCACGGCGCTCAAGATGCCGCCGCCGAAAGCGATCCGGAATGCGAAAGGCCGGACCCTCCGTCACAGACAAAGGTCGCGCCCGTGATGTATCCGGCGGCCTCGGAACAGAGGAACAGCGCCAGGTCGGCCAGTTCATCTTTGGTGCCCAAACGGCGCAGGGGCACGCTCCGGATGGAACGCTGGAGGGCTTCGGCGGAAGGCGCAAGGCGGCGCATACCCTCTGTATCGTCAGTAGGTCCTGGCGTAATTAGGTTGGCGCGAATCCCCTCGGGGCCCCATTCAAGGGCCAAAGTTTTGGTCATCAATTCCACGCCCGCTTTGGCCGCGCAAACGTGGGCCTGCAGGGCGATGGGCGTGGTGGCCTGATTGGCGGAGATCGCGATGATGGATGCGCCTGGCTTTCGCAAATGGGAATAAGACGCCCGGCAGGCGTTAAACGTTCCGAGCAGATCGATGTCGATCACCGCCTTGAAGCCGTTGGCGGACATTCCGGTGACCGGGGCGGGAAAGTTGCCCGCGGCGGCGCAGATCAGGATGTCGACAGGAGTTACTCTTTGGAACATGGCTTCTAGGGCCGGATAGTCGCGGACGTCGAGCGCGGCCGTTTCCGCCGCGCCGCCTGACGACTGAATCCGCGCGGCGGCGGCGTCAAGCTTGTCTTGCTTGCGGCCTACCAGGACGACTTTCGCGCCATGTTCGGCAAAGCGCTCCGCAATGCGCTGGCCGATGCCGCTGCCACCGCCGGTAATTACGGCGGTCTTGTCCTTTAATAGGCGATCCCGAAAAATGCTGTTCATGAAGCTGAAGAATAACAGAGCGAAAAGGGTGAAGGCTGGCGTTTCTGGGTTTTGGCCCACGGCCGGACCAGGGGGTCCGGCGCCGACGGGGGCGTCGGCCCCACCACCGTCGGGTGCGCATGCCAAAACTGGGGAACGTCCACTCGTCCGTCCCCGGTTTCCTGGTTTCCCCCACGAGCCTTAGGTGCGCATGCGGGTGAAGAAGTAGAAGCCGGCCATGGCGAACAGCACGTCCGGAGACCAGGCGGCGATGGCCGCGGGTAACAGATTTACGTCGCCCAGTTCGGCGGAGACCAGGCTGATGGCCCAATAGGCAATCGCGATCACGAAGCTGACTCCGACACCGGTCGTCGCGCCGCGATTTCCGGCGACGAATGCGAAGGGCGTGGCGATCAACGCCATGATGGCGGCAAACAGCGGGACGGCGAACTTGCGGTAGAACTGCACCTGCAGCGCGATGGTGTCGAAGCCGCTTTGCTGCAGGTCGCGGATGTAGGCCGCCAGTTGCAGGTAGTTCATCTGTTTGTCCTGCAACTGCTCTTTGAGGAACCACTCGGGGTGTTCCGTCAACTCGGGGAAGGTCATGACCTGGCCGGAGAAATTCTCGAACTTCTCACCACCCTTGGGGCCGAACTCACGCGACCAGCCGTTCTCGAAGACCCATTTTTGTAAGGTGCGTTCCCAACGGGCTTTTTCCGCCGAGATGTGCTTGAGCATGTGAAAATTCGCCGGGTCGAGTTCATAGACGTTCACGCCGCCCATGACTTTCGCGGCGGGGTCGAAGTATTTGTAGTAGTAGACGCGGGTGCCCTGGGCGCTGTAGATCCACTGGCGCTCCGGATGGAGATAGGTCTGCACGGGCTTGCCTTTGATCTCGCTACGGATGGCGTCCTGCTTGCGGTTGGCATCGGGCACGTAGTAGTGATCGAAGGCGAACAGCGCGCCGCTGAGCAGAATTCCGGCCAGGAGAATCGGGACCGCCAGCCGGTACAAACTGACGCCGCAGGCCTTCAGCGCGGTGATTTCGTTGTGCTTGGTCAGAATCCCAAACGTGACCAGCACGGCTACCAATACGCTGATCGGAACGGAGTCGTAAATCAAGTGCGGAGTCAAGAAAAAGAGATAAGTGAACACCCGCATCATGGCGATGTGATTCTTGACGATATCGCTGAGTAGCTCAAAGAATGTGTAGACGTGGGTCATGAGCACAAAGCTTAAGAGCATGGTGACGAAATAGAAGAAAAACGTGGTCAGAATGTAGGTGTCGATCACCAGCGGGACCAACGGGAAACGGCGGCGGCGCTTGGCGGCGCCGACGGGCGAGGGAGCCAGGCGCTGAATCGCTTGCGTGATGTCGGCGAACCAGCCACGCAGCACGCCGATCAGGTCGGTATCTCCCGGCCGGTCGAGCCGCAGGAGCAACAACAAACCGATGACGGCGAACACCATGTTGGGTATCCACATGGCGATGCCCACGGGCAGTTTCTGTTGCTTGGCGAGGCCATTGGAAAACAGCAGCCCGACCCAGTAGAGAAACGCCAAAGCCAGTGTGACCACAAACGCGCCCGCTCTTCCGCCTTTTTTGGAGGAGACGCCCAGAGGAATGCCAATCAGCGCCAGCAGGAAACAGGCTGGCGGCAGCGCGAGACGCTGATTGAATTCGATTCGGGCTTCCAGGCGCTTATCCGGCTCGAGGGTGGGATCGTGGTAAGCGATTTTGTAAAGCGGAACCGTGTCCATGGCCGAGTAGGCTTTCACCGGAACCTCGTTGGGCTTGGTGGCCTCGAGGATTTGATCGCCGTGGGGAAAACCGGTCCGGTGGTAGGCGGAATCCTTATCGAGTTCGTGCGTCGTTACGTTCAGCATGGACAACTGAATCAGATTGCGGGCAATGTCGGGTACGGCGATGGCTTCAGCCGCGACGGTAACGCGCGGGTTGTCACCGCGATCGTGGGCCTCATTCTTACGATCTTCGGGAGGCGTCATGTCGGCGATAAACACGTTGCGCCAGCGCGTGACCGCGCCCGGAATGACGTCTCCAACGTACACGATGCGGTTGGGGAACTGCTCTTCAAACACGCGCGGCTGCACTTCAGAGGTGAGTTCGGCGGCGATGAGCTGATTGAGGATTTTGTAGGTCCGCCAAGTGGCGTAGGGAGTCAACCAAAGCGAAGCCGTGGCCGCCACGCACATGGCCAGCGACGCAAAAACCAACACCGGGGGAATGACCCGGCGCGCCGGGATGCCGGCGGCTCGCATGGCGGTGATCTCGCCGTCGCTCGACATGCGGCTCAGGGCGATCAGCACTCCGACCAGCACGCCCAGCGGGACGGTGAAGGTGAGCGTGAACGGAATCGCCATCGCAAAGAGAGAAGCGACCGTCTGCGGCGAGGCGGAACTGCGGACCAGAATCTCAAACAGCTTGCCTACGCGCTGCAGGAAGAGAACGAAGGTGAACAGCACGGTGCCCAATACGGCACTGGTGGTCACTTCCCGGAAAATTGCGCGGGCCAGCAAACCCATGACAAATTACTCGACGGAGCGGAGCGGTGGCGGAGGTACAATCGGCGGCTTCGGCACATCCTGCTGGTTCGGTTCGAGTTCCAACTCATCGAACAGCACGCCCGGAGCGATCACAGCCGCATTGGTGACAAATCCGCTGGACAGATAGGAGAGCGGCGCCGGCGTATCCAGAAAGTTGAGCACCGCGGTTTCTTCCGACGCCGCCAGGATGTCTCTCAACGAGCGGGCGTTCAGGCCGCGGAAGCGCAGGCCGCGTTCCAGCTCTTCATGCCCATCCGGATACACGCGGTACACCAGCATGGGCGACGCGGCAAAGCGCGCGCCGCCGCTGTTTTGGAACTGCCGGCGCAATTCATCAAGCGTGGCGCCCGTGGGAAAATCGAGTTCGCGAATCAGCAAACCATACGGCTTGCCGCGCTGTTGCGCGAGCTCGATCAGCTTTTTCTTGAGGTCCGCTACCGGCGCCGACGTTGTGGCGCGGACAAACATGTTGCCAAAGCCGGGGCCATATGCGCCGTAGGGACCAAGCAAACGCGCGCGGCCATTGGATTTGTCAAAGCCTTTCAGTACCGGTGTCCGAGTGAGCGGGAAATTTTTCAGCGCGCCTTTTTCGATCAGGACCAGCGGCTTGGGCGAAAGACCTTCCATGTCGTACTCGTATGCGCCGAAGAGAGTCTGGCCGTGCCAATCGGTTTGCGTGGGGTCATCCACGACGTCCATCCACTCCGGCAGCACGCGCGAGCCGATGCGATTCTCCAATTCGCTGGTCTGTTGGGGCGCGGGACGGCCGGGCTCAGCGATGGGCTTGCGGGTGATTTTCAGGTTCTCTCCGAGCACTTGACCGAATAATTGCGCAGCCGCGCGGGGCTCGAGCAGAACCGGACCATCGTAAGCTTCACCGGGCGCGGCTTTGGAGAGAGCGGCGATATTCTCCGCCACGCGCGTGATGCTCTGGCGCAGAGTCGCTTCCACGGGGAGCCCGTTGGGCTCGAACGCTTGAAATACGGCTTCATCGCGCACCGGCGTTCCATCCGGCGCCTGGCCGGTGGCTTTCACCTGGATGAAGGCGAGATTTTCCGGATAACGGACGACAGTGCCTTCAGACGTAACGATGTAGTTGGTGGACTGGACGGAGTTCAGTTGCACGGACGAGGAAAGAACTTGGGGATAGCCGTCGAAAATCGCGGAGAGCCGGACGATCTTCTCTCGCCACTGCTCCTCATTGGGAATCACTTTGTGAATGGGAAGGATGGCGTGAACAGGCTCGGCCGGGGAATAATCGGGCAGTTGATCGGGAAGAGTGACGCTCTTCATCGCGGACCGTTTGCGAGCGAACGCTTCTTCGGCGGCTTTGTAAGCGCGATCGGTGCCCAGCCAAAAAGTCTGACGCAAAACCTCGTAATTGTTTTCGAGCGGCAGCTTGTCGGAATCGAAGCGGTCTCCGCCGTGGCCTTCGGAGTAGACGTAGTTGGTGTTGTCCAACTTGTAGTCGCCCACGCGGACGCGGACGGCGGGTATCCGTTGCGTGCTCTGACCGGAAGACACCAAGGCACCCAGAGTGGCCTGAATCTCCAGCGTATTGGCGTCTTCGACGCGATACTCAACGTAATAGGGCACGGCCAGATCGAGAATGCGTAACTGCCTGGTACGCGCCATCTCGTCCACCATGGCTTTGAGGAGGATGTCCTGGTCGGGCGGAACTTGCGCCGGCAGAAGCAGGCTCGGAAACAGCAGACAGATGGGCAGCCGCTTCATTCAGCGCCTCCAATGCCGGAAGGCCTGGGCAGAAACGGCGGACGATCCTGCGAATGGCTCTTCTTCTGCACTTCAATCTCAGAAACCAGCAGAGCCGGGGACACGGCCGAGACCGGGACGCTGCCCGATTCAGCGCCGCAGTAGCCGTTGAAGACTTCCATGGTGTTGGAGGTGGCCAGGATCTTGGCGAAACTCGAGAGCGGAGTGCCAACGATATCCACGCCACGCACCAACTCGTCGGGACGGCCGTCGGGATAAACCTTGTAGACGATCAGAGGAATGACGGTGAAGGCCTGCAGGCCGCGGCGCGCAGTGGAAGTATAGCCACCGGTGACTTCCTGAAAAAAGAGACCGTACGGTTTGTTTTGGCGCTTGATCTCGGCAACCAGCATCGAACGCAGTTCGGCGTCCGACACCTGCTTTTTGGACTCGACCAAGAGATTGGATTGGCGCGAGACAACTTCCAACCCAGGCTGCCGGCGTCCGTGTCCATTGGAATGCTCGAAGCCTTTGACCGGCGTGCGGGACATCAGGAACGTTTTGAGGACGCCGTTCTCGACCAATGTCACCGGACGCGCCTTCACGCCTTCGTCATCGTAAGAATACGATCCATTGAGGTCCACGGAGCCGACCGATTTGCGGGTGGGATCGAACGATACCGAGAGAAATTCGGGCAACACCGGGGCGCCAATGGATTTGGTGAAGGTTTGGCCTTCGGCTTCGTCGCGCTGGCGATGACCTTCAATCCGATGACCGAAAATCTCGTGGAAGAACACGCCGGCAGCTCTTCCGGAAAGAATTGCGGGACCGATGAAAGGGTCTATGGTGGGCGCCTTGAGAAGATCGGTGACATCGGTGGCGACTTTTTTGACCGAGGCTTCGATGACGCCGGGCTTGGGCAGGCGCGACAGTTCGGTTCCCTCAAAAGCTTCGAAAGCGGAAAGGTCCATGCCATCGGAAGCCTTGCCGCGGGCGGCAATGACGATGCGGGCGAAGGTCCGCCCATGCGCCAGACGCGCGCCTTCGGAACTGACCAGATATTTGGTCTCGCGTTCAATCATCAGAATGACGGAGGAACTCAAGACGCCGGGATATTTTTGAAATTCGCCGGACCAGGCGCGCACGCGGTTGCGCCATTCTTCATCGGGAAGCTTCAACTGCGGCGGGAGGTCTTCTTTGACGGCCGGTTCTTCCACCGAAAAATCGTTGGATTGATCCTCGTCGGCCACTTTCACGCCGGCGTCGCCTTTGATCTCGATCAACCGCCGGGCCGCGGCGCGATACACGCGGTCGGTCTCCAGCCAGGCGGTGCGCCGGATGGGATCGGGCACATTGTCCAAGGCAAGCAGAGCGCCGGAGGTGAACTCAGCGCGCCTGCCGCCAACCACGTGGTAGTTGTCTAGCTTGGGCGTTCCGACGCGCAACGTGACATCCAATTGACGCCGGTGGGAGTGATTGACGCCACTCAGCGTACCGGATGATGCCGAGATAGAATCGCTCTCAGTCTCGGTCACTTCATAAGCCAGGAAGTATGGCGCGGGGTCGGCTTTTTGTTTCAGGACAGTGAAGTTGCGCTGCAACTCAGCGGAAAGAATCTGAAGCAAAGTGGGCTGCGGGGCCGCTGCCAGCAACGGCAAGCCCATAAGAAACGGGAGGATAATGCGCACTCAGACCTCAGGATAACGGACGTCGCCTGATTTCAGCGGCGGTAGGGAAAAGCCTGTTGCAGGCCTTCTATGATGCCTTCTGTGAACTCGTGCGGAAATTTTTGCACAAAGCCATTGAGCAGGCGTCCGCGATCGAGCATGCCGGGCTGGCTCGACAGAGAGACCAACTCGACTTCGATGTACACTCCGTTGTCGGCTTCCTCGATGCGCCAGTAGAGGTTCAAGCGCCAGAGATAACTAATCGCTTCCGCATCGCGAAGGTGCGCCAGCGCACCTTTGTAATCTCGCGCCTGCCAGCGCAGATGGGCGAGAGCGGGTCGAGGGCGCGCGCAAGGTCCATTTCCGCCGCTGCTTCGGCAATGACTGCACGGATGAATTGAGTGGGACTGCGGCTCCGAGTGACCACAACAACTTTGCCTGGAATATCACCGCACGAGTGCGTGACAATTGCGGCGGCGGCTTCAAATCCGAGTGCCGTACCTTCGTTCGTACCCATTAACGTTGCACAAAGGACCGTTTTTGAGACGCCAAACGTCCGTTTAGATCAGTGGCTCGGCTTCGCTGGCTTTGATCGCCGCCGTTCCGTTTGCGATACTGGGTGTTCGAATGCCGCGCATGGAGGAATGGCTTGCCACACTCGTGGCGGGGATTGTCTCTGGTGTGCTCAGTGGCGCTGGTGCGTGGTTCGCCGTCAAAATGGGCGTAAAAGATTTGGAGGAAACAGAGCGGCGAAGGCAGAGAATCGGAGGTGTGATCAACCTATATGGGCTGCGTTACGTCCCATGCCCTGGACCAGTTCAAAGGGATGAAGATCGAACGCGGTTCATGTTTGAGATAGGCCGCGCCTCAGCTCTTTTGCCGATGATATTGAGGTCCAGAAACGGCTGAGGGATTTCTATTCCAACGTGCAGGGATTGCCGAAACCAGGAGACCCGGGACATGACGTCGCATCACAGAAGGCAACTGATTCACTAATCGGCATCATCAAAGAGATGAGCCGAAGCGCAAACTTTCCAACACAAACACTTAGTGACACCGACGTGCGCGGAATTTTACCATTCCTCTGATGAATCCGACAGATATTTCAACGTTGGTCGTCAATACACAGCAGGGCGGACAAGCCATACAGCCAACTTCACCGCTGGCATCACCTCCTTCGCAACCGAAGAACTCTTAGAGTGTGATAACCGCGCGTTATCACACTCTAAAACAGGATGGAAGGGTTTTGCTCTTTAGCAGGGAGGCGCGGCCCGTTAGACCAGTTCCAACCGCTTGAGCTTCATGCGGTCGGCGCGAACGTGGGCAAGATCGTACTGAGCCTGTTGCACAAGCCAGCTTTCGGCGCTGCCGCCGAAAACCTTGGACAACCTGACGGCCATCTCCGGCGATATGCCGCGTTTCTCGTTCACGAGTTCGGATAACGTAGTGCGCGTCACTCCAAGGGCGGCGGCAGCATCCGTGATGCTCAAGCCTAGAGGCTCAATGCACTGGCGGAATACAAAGCCTCCGGGGTGAGGTGGGTTCTTCATCGGCATGGTTCAGTCTCCTTTTCAGTGGTAGTCCACGTAATCAACATCGAAGGCGTCATGATCGGCAAAGCGAAAAATGACCCGCCAGTTTGCACGAACCGTTACCGCCCAAAAACCTTTGTACCGGCCTTTGAGCGGATGCAGCTTGAAGCCGGGTACATCCATATCGGCGACCATCTGGACCGCATCGAGCCTGGCCAGAATATCGCGGAGTTTGTCGGCGTGCTCGGCCATGACACCGCGCGGGTCGTCCTCTTCATGAAGGCGCTTCAGTCCCTTGTGGCGTATCGTTCGTGTCATTCCGAACCGTAATGCGTTACATAACGCAGGTCAACACCAATATTAGCAAGATTCTTGTTTTCTTTGTGTGGGTCGGTTGGTTCTCGTTGCCGGCATCCGTGCGGCTCTGCCTGAACGCGTGGCCGGCGCCATGAATGGCGAACATGGCCACGCGCCCAGATTGCCGTTAGGCAATTCCGCTTTGTCGCAAAACTTACCCTTTATGAGATGCTTAGGATCAGCGTCAACTCGACGGGTTCTGAGTGATGTTGCGAACCTCGGAATGTGATGCCCACGCCCCCACGCCAAGGAGAAATCCGAAGTCATATCGCCGTCCCTTGTTGTTGGTCTCGTATACACGAACGTCCGTGCTAAGCAAGCTGACCCAAAACAGAAGCGGCGCGAGCATGCCGTGCCATAACCCGGCCCAAAACCCGGCAGGTGTGGCATTCGGCAATTTGTACTTTGAATTGGGTCCGGCAATAGCGAGTATATTTGCCATGCGTGCCTTAACGATACCTCAGCTATCAGCCGTGCTGTGGGGCGCTTGATCTTCCAGTGCGGCGTTTCACAAAGGACTTCGGTCCTTATTTTATAGACATAGACGTCTAACGTGTTGCACAAAAGGACCCTTTGTGAGACGGCCCGCCGTTCAGAAGATCGGCTTCAGGACCATCCGGCCGTACGCGATGAACGCCATGAGGAGACCCAGCACGCCGCTTAAGACGATGGGCGTGATCTCGCCGTACTTGGCGTGCACCCAGACGAACACGAGACTCTCGATCGTCAGGACCGTGGCGGCCACCACCGTGAGCGCCGGCTCCCAGTGGAAGGCGGCGGGGACGATCAGCCCGACCGTGCAGACGAGTTCGAGGATGCCGAGGGGCATCCAGGCTTCCCGCGGCAACGCACCAAAGGACGGGACCTGCTCGCTTACCTTGTCGAACAGGAAGACCTTCATGACGCCCGACGCTCCGTACAGGAGCGCGGCGAGGACCTGCAGGACCCACAACAGGATGTTCATCGTGTGCCCTCGCTCGGATAGTTGAAGAGGAGCTGATTGCCGTCGAGATCATCGACCACCAGAATTCGATAGCCCCATGAACCCTCCTTGACTGGAACGCCCTTGGCCTCGAGTTCTTTGCGTAGCGCATCCAACGAGGCGGCCGCGGCGTCGGGCGTCGCCGGCTCGACGTTTAGGGAAATGAACACCACTCCCTTGCCAATCTTCTCTGGGGCCAGGTTGTTGGCCAGGATGAGGGCGCAGCCCTGCCGGTCGACCTGTGCGACTCGCGCTCTGCCTTCCTCGTCGAAGCGCCATGGGCTCGTGAAGCCAAGCAGGTTCACGTAAAAAGGAAGCGAGGCATCGACGTCCTTGACGTTGAGGACGGGGCGCGCGAACCATTCAGTCATAGATCACGTATCCTCGAATTTAGCGTCTCACAAAAACCCTTTGCGAGACCGGAACACAGTCAACCCGCTGTCGGTAGACTGGGGATCATCGACGCTCATTCATCAATTTGGAAGGTCAGCGCAATCATCGGTATCGGCCTTGTCGCCGCCGGACTAGGCGCGGGCTATTTCGACGAGGCCACTCATTTCAAATTCTAGTTCCTAAGCGATCACTTTGACATTTTTCTTGTTGCGCTGTTCCTTGGAATCTTGTCATCGTTCGTTTTCACAATCGTCTGGGCGCGGTCGCTAACAAAAGAGGACTGGGGCGCGGGCAGCCGGACTCATATTCGTCGCGCCTTGGATATTCGGCCCGCTCAGCTATCCAGTTGAGGGCTTCAATGTCCACGGCCCATCCGT